>JAYUUH010000498.1:0-2920 GCA_043754745.1 Lysobacter sp. | reverse complement strand
TGACGATCACGCTGAACACGCCGACCACCGCCAGCACGTAGCCCGCCTGTTTTTCCTGCCAGCCGAAACTGACATCGGCGAACAGCACGAAGGTACTGGGGTAGACGTAATGCGCGAAATTGGCGAGGAACACCACCGCCACCAGGCCCCAGATCTGCGGGTAATTGCGCAGCAGATGCACCGATCCCATCGGCCTGGCGTGCGACCAGTCGAATCTGGCGGAACGGCGCTCTTTCGGCAGCGATTCCGGCAGCACGAACAGGCCGTAGACGAAGTTGATCAGCGCCAACCCGGCGGAGAACCAGAACGGCAGCCGATGATCGATATCGCCGAGCAGGCCGCCGAGCATCGGTCCGAGAATGAAACCGACGCCGAACGCGGCGCCGATCATGCCGAAGGCCTTGGCGCGCTGGTCCGGCGGGGTGACATCGGCGATATAAGCGTTGGCGGTGGTGAAGCTGGCCGAGGTGATCGCGGAGATGATCCGGCCGACGAACAGCCACGCGAGGTTCGGCGCCAGCGCCATGAAGATGAAATCGATGCCAAGCCCGAAACACGACATCAGGATCACCGGGCGCCGGCCGAAACGGTCGGACAATGCGCCCTGGATCGGCGCGCTGAAGAACTGCACGATCGCGAACGCGGTGCCGAAGATGCCCACCCAGTACGCCGCCGTCGAAGTGTCGCCGCCGACGAATTCCTCGACCAGATGCGGCAGTACCGGAATGATCACGCCGAACGCGAGCACGTCGATCAACACGGTGATGAAGATGAAGACGAGCGCGGCCTGACGCTTGGCGCCGGCAAGGGGGCTGTTCACGGGGCGTGCGGGGATCGAGCGAACGGGGCGGGCAGTCTAACCCGGGGCCCGGCCGCGACAGGGATCGGAGCCGGGATCGGAACCTGGATCACACCCAGTTGCCGCAGTGCAGCAATTGTGCTTTAGTCGGGTCATCCAGCGACAGGACGCACGCGAGCCTCGCCAACTATGGGGTCCGCGGGGGAAGTGTCGCCCCCGAATCCTTACCGGCGCCATCTTCCCGGAGTTCATCCGATGGAAACCGACCAACGCAGCGTCACCGGCCTCTACGATCCGCGCGACGAGCGCGATGCCTGCGGTTTCGGGCTGATCGCCCATCTCGACGACACGCCCAGCGCTGCGCTGGTGAAACAATCGCTGGAAGCGCTCGCGCGGATGGCGCATCGCGGCGGCGTCGCCGCCGACGGCCTCTCCGGCGACGGCTGCGGTCTGCTGCTGAAGACGCCGGATGTCTTCCTGCGCGCGCTCGCGGCCGAAGCCGGTCTCGCGCTGGGCCAGCGCTACGCGTCCGGCATCGTGTTCATGCCGCACGACGACGATGCCATCGCACGCGTGCATGCCGCGTTTTCGCAGGCGCTGCGCGAGGTCGGGCTGGCGGTGTCCGGCTGGCGCAAGGTGCCCACCGACGCTTCGGTCTGCGGCGAACTCGCGAAGGCGACGATGCCGGCGATCGAACAACTGTTCGTGGTGCCGGTGCTGGATGTCGAAGGCGCGCGGATGAGCCGCGAATCGTTCGCGCATGCGCTGTATCTCGCCCGTCGCCGCGCCGAACAGCGCCTGCGCGACGTGCCCGGGCTGCATGTGGTGAGCCTGTCGGCCAGCAGCATCGGCTACAAGGGCATGGTGCTGCCGCAATATCTCCCGCAGCTTTATCCGGACCTGCAGCGCCCGGAGCTGGCGAGCAGCGCGGTGGTGTTCCACCAGCGTTTTTCCACCAACACCAGCCCACGCTGGCCGCTTGCGCAGCCGTTCCGGCTGCTGGCGCACAACGGCGAGATCAACACCATCGCCGGCAATCGCATCTGGGCGCAGGCGCGCGCGCACGTGTGGCGCACCGAAACGCTGAATCCGGCCGAATTCGATCCGGTGATCGAAACCGACGGCTCCGATTCGCTGAGTCTGGATTCGATGCTGGAACTGCTGCAGGCCGGCGGCATGGATCTGCTCAAGGCGCTGCGCATCCTGATTCCGCCCGCGACCCAATCGCTGGAATACAAGGACGCCGACCTGCTCGCGTTCTACGAGTACTACGCGATCAACAGCGAACCGTGGGACGGCCCGGCCGGCATCGTCGCGTTCGACGGCCGCCATGCCGTATGCACCGTCGACCGCAACGGCCTGCGCCCCGCGCGCTGGCAGCTGAGCGACGACCGCGTGTTCATGGTCGCGTCGGAAGCCGGCGTGTGGGATGTCGACACCGCGCGCATCCTCGCCAAGGGCAAGCTCGGCCCGGGGCAGATGATCGCCGCCGATCTCGACACCGGGCGGCTGCTCGACAGCGAAGCGATCGACCAGATCAATCGCGCGCGCGCGCCTTACAAGCAATGGCTCAAGCAGGGCATGACCTACCTGCACACCGAACTGGTCGATCCGAACCTCACCGCCGCGCCGTTCGACGCGAGTACGCTGTCGGGGTTCCAGAAGCTCTTCCAGCTGACCCGCGAGGAGCGCGAGCAGATCCTGCGCCCGCTGGCCGAAACCGAACAGGAAGCCGTGGGTTCGATGGGCGACGATGTGCCGATGGCGGCGCTGTCGGGCCACGTCCGGCCGCTGTACGACCGCTTCCGTCAGGCGTTCGCACAGGTGACCAATCCGCCGATCGATTCCTTGCGCGAAGACTGCGTGATGTCGCTCGGCACCCAGGTCGGCGAGGAAGGCAATCTGTTCGTCGACGGCCCGGACCAGGTGCGGCACGTGATGCTGAACTCGCCGGTGCTCTCGCAGCGCAAGCAGCGGCAGCTGTTGCTGCTGCCTGCATTCCGCGATTCGCATCGCTATCTAGACCTGAATTTCACCGCCGATGAAGGCCTGCGCGCGGCGCTGTTGCGCCTGTGCGCGGATGCCGAAGCCGCGGCGCGCGCCGGCGTGAAGCTGCTGATC
>JAYUUH010000497.1:0-2925 GCA_043754745.1 Lysobacter sp. | reverse complement strand
CCCTGGCCGGGGGTTTTCGTTTCAGCCCTCGATGCGTAAGGAATGCCCATGTCGAAACTGCCCAGCCACCACGAAATCGCCATCGCCTCCATCCCCGTCTTCAGCGACGACGGCCGCCTCGACCTTGTCGAACTCGAAAAGCTGCTGGCCTTGGCCCTCCGCGATGCGGTCGTCGATGAAGACGAGAAGCGCGTCCTCGGCAACATCCTGACCCGCGCCGAACGCGATGGCGTCGACTCGGATGTCCAGACGCGCATCGATCATGTTCGCCAGCAGCATGGATTGAGCGCCTGACCCGTGCCGAAGCTTTCCCGCGCGTTCCCGAAACCCCGGCCCCGGCCGGGGTTTTTCGTTTCCAGGCCACGGACGGCGCTGCAGCGCCAGGACCGTTCGTCGGACGTTACATGTGAGTAATTGACAGTCATCACATGTGACATTTATCGTGCGTGCATGGAACGCCGATCCTCCGCCTACTACCAGCGCCGCCATCGCGAGCGCCTGCGCGAGCAAGGGCTGATCAAGAAGGAGTTGTGGGTGTTGTCCGAGTACGCCGACGAACTGGCGGCGATCGAACGACGGATGCGCCAGCCCCGGGACGAAATCCCGCAGGCAGCGAGCGTGGGGCAGGAAACGCAAGGGGAGCAGGTGATGTCCGGCATATCGATGCAGTCTTCGCCGCTGTGGACGGCGCTCGCGCTGCATACCGCGCTTGCGGCGTCCGACCGCGTCAGCGACGGCGCGATCTCCATCGAGTTGATCGACGGCGCCGAGCCCGGCCTGTACCTGACCATGCACGACTACGGCGACCTGCCGCTGTTCATGGCGGTGGTCGGTCGCCAGATCGTGGTCGAAGCAATGATGTGGCCGGTATCGCATGTGAGCGATCCCGCGCGCTTCAACGAAGAACTTCTGCGCACCCACAGGCTGTTCCCGCTGTCCACGCTCGGCATCGAAACCATCGACGGCGAAGCGGTCTACATCATGTTCGGCGCGCTGAGCGCGTCGTCGTCGCTGCCCGACGTGCTGTTCGAAATCGAAACCCTGGCCGACAACGTGATCCGCGCCACCGAAGCCTACGAATGGCATCTGCAGGTGGCCGCATGAGCACGAAGAGCCGGCCCGGTGATCGCCGCAGGGCGAAGGCTGCCACGACTGCGCAGGACGAAGCGTCCGAAGCGCCGGCATCTGCGGCGCTGTGGCGCCGGCTGGTGACCGCCGTGCGCGGTGGCGTCAACGAGCTGGGCGAAGCGATCGCCGAGAGCCAGGCGCTGCGCATCCTCGATCAGGAAATCCGCGACAACGACGACGAATTGCATCGCGTCCGCGCGAACCTCGCCGAGACGATGGCGCACTGCAAAGTCGCGCAGGAGCGGCTGGCGGCGGCAGACGCCAGACTGGAGGAATACGAAGGCTATGCGCTGAAAGCGCTGAAATCGGGCGAGGACGCGTTGGTGCGGGAGATCGCCGTCAAGATCTCGCTGCTCGAAAGCGAGCGCGACGGTCACGCCGGCCGGGCGCAGGAATACGGGGCGGGGATCGCCCATCTGCGCAAGGTGGCTGCGCAGCTCGAAGCGACGATCGATCGCCTGAAGCAACAGGTGGACACGGTGCGCGCGACCGAGAACGTGCAACGCGCGCAGACCGCGGTGGCGAACCGTCGCGAGGGCTCGGACGTGCGCGTGCGCACGGCTCTGGATTCGCTGGAACGCATCAAGCGCCGGCAGGCCGACCGCGACGCGCAGCTCGAAGCGACCGGAACGATGAAGGATGACCTCGGCGACGACGTGCTGGAGGCCAAGCTGCGCCGGGCCGGCATCATCGCCGACGAGGACCGCACCGAAGCGGTGCTGTCGCGACTCAAGAAACGACACGACGTTTGAACGATCGACTGGGGCGCCTTCGCGGCGCCGATGGGGAGCATGGGCATGGATGAGTTTCTGAGCGTTGCGACATCGTTTCCGACCGCGGTCTACAGCGTGCTGTTGTGCGTGGTGACGGTGCATTGGCTGCTGTCGGCGCTGGGGATTCTCGAAATCGACACCCTCGACGGACTGTTGCCCGACCACCTCGGCACGGATGGCCTGCATGGTGCGCATGGTGCCCACGGTGCGCATGCGCATGGCGGGCACGATGGTCACGGCGGGCACGATGGCCACGGCGCCGAGCACGGCGGTATGAGCGGTCTATTGATGAAATTCGGCTTGCACGGCGTGCCGATCATGGTGGTCTTCACCATCATTGCGATCGTGGGCTGGGCGTTCTGCTACTTCTTCGATCTGTATGTGCTGAGCCGGATGACGTTGGGCGCGCTCGGCGTGGTCGCGGACATCGCCACTGCGTTCGGCGGGCTGCTGCTGTCGATTCCAGTCGCGCGCGTGGTGTTGGCGCCGGTGCGCCGCATCATGCTCCGCTTCGCGCCGGTGTCGCAGCGCCCGCTGCTCGGTCGATATGCCGAAGTACGCAGCGCGGAAGTCACGAAAACCCATGGGCAGGTGTGGCTCGACGACGGCGGCGCGGGATTGATCCTGCAGGTGCGCGCGGATACGTCCGGGCAGTTCGTCCGCGGCGACCGGGTGGTGCTGATCGAATATCTGGAACAGCAGAACGCTTACCGGGTGATCACGGGCGAAGAATTCGAGCGTCTGTAGCGGCTGGTGGAATATCAAGTGTCCGGCCGACGCCGTGTCGTGCCGGGTGTGACTTATGTTTTGACGAGGGAGAGAGTGTTATGGGTGATGCAGGTCTCATCGGCGTGTTGACCATCGCGGGCGTAGTGATCGTCTTCTTCCTGGGCATCCTCGGGATGTTCAAGGCCTTCTACAACAAGGTGCCGCAGGGCACCGCGCTGATCGTCAACGACCTGTCGTCGTCGCCGAAGGTGCACTTCACCGGCGCGATCGTGTATCCGGTGATCTACAAGAAGGA
>JAYUUH010000496.1:0-8723 GCA_043754745.1 Lysobacter sp. | reverse complement strand
GACCGTCTTGGAAGTCGTAACCAATACTAATACTTTCTTCAGTGCTAATTGAAGGAACTCTACGCACTACCATCCAATTGAAATAATAGACAGTACCGTCGGGAAGTCGGGCCTTAAAACCTTCGCCAGCTGCATTTTGTACTGAAGGCAAGCAGGATACCAACCACTCTGATTTCGTTGTTCCGAGATATGCCTCGCTTCCTGTCCGGCTTGGACGCCCGCTGATTCGACTTAGTAGTGTTTCCTCTGCTACGCCTGGAATATTGATCTTTGTACCGCTCCAATAATCTTTCGCAGCAATCTGGGAATAATAGTTTGGCCACACACCGGCCACAGAGTCTGGCGGAGAAAATCCCGCGCTGCAGCGACTTGTTGTTCCGTTTCCAACGAGCCCTGAATTAGAAACCCAGCCGTAACGCAGATCAAACACCGCGCGAATCGATGGAATATCCAGTTCCCAGACCGTACCAAAAACTCTTTTATGGTGCTGATCAGTACTGGTAGAACCCTCAAAGCTATAGTCTTCAGCACTCGATGACGCTAGGTAAGGCGATGCCAAATCAAAACGTCGGCCGAGTTGAAGACGCAGCCCACTGTTCGTCGGCACGCTAACATCAGTAACTCGAAATTCGGTAGCCCCTGTCGCCAAGCTTACCTGCTCACCAAACAAATCGGGACCCAGAGCCGTACGGGCCTCTGTTCCTTTGATTCGACTTGAAACCAGTTCGAGCAAATTCGCTGCTTGGGCAGTCACTGCCATCGTGGAAACTAATGCCAGCGCGACGATAGCGAGACTCTTTCCGAATCTGTTCATCCGCATCGTGCTTTTTCCTTAGTTGGTTATTTATACAACGTTACCATATGCCCGATAGCCGAAAAAACGAGGTCGTTGCATTGTTGACGCCCGCGCAAACAAAAAGGCCCTTGCCGGCCAGGGACCGGACAAGGGCCAAACGCTCGCCTGTTGAGAGCGGTGTTGCTCAGTAGCGGTAGTTCACACCGAACAGATAGGTACGACCGTATTCGAAGTACTCGCGCGGGCGCGCGTCGTCGCCGTTGAACGAGGAACGAAAGGGTTCATTCTCGAGATTGTTGACCTGCAGCAGGATCGACAGATTCTTCATCGGGCCCGACTGGAAGGTGTAACCCATTTGCACATCGGTCACCGTCTCGCCTTCGAACGTGCGGCGGTTGCGATCGCCGCCGAAGCCTTGGACTTCGCCCACGAACTGCGAGCGGTGACGCTGGCTGACGCGGGTGGAGAAACCGAAGCGCTCGTAGTAGGCGGTGATGTTCGACACGTACTTCGACAGACCCGGCAGCGGCTCGTTAGGCGACGACGGACCCAACGGCTGGACGCTGCTGGTGGTGTCCGAATAATTCGCCTGAATACCGAAGCCGAGCAGGGGCTCCCAGAGCACATCGAGAGGCAGCGATACCGCCAACTCGTAGCCCTTCACGGTGCCGCCCTCGCCGTTGACGGGGCGGTTGTAGACGCCGACCGGATTCGGCGGCGGGTTGGCGGGGTAATCCGCCGGCGTCACCACCGTGTCGTTGATGTTGAACAGTGTGTTTTCGTTGTAGATGTACGATTTGAGATCCTTGAAGAAATACGCGGCGCTGAAATAGGCTTTGTTGCCGCCGAAATATTTCTCATAGGACACGTCGTAAGCATTCGCTTCCCACGGCTTGAGTTGCGCGTTGCCGCCGTTGCGCGACCACCACGGGACGCGCTCGCCGGTAGTCGGGTCGATGATCGGGTTCGGAGCACCTGTGATCGGATTAAGGACAAGTCTGCGATTGACGCTCACATTGTTGTTGGCACGCATATCGTCCATGCGCGGGCGTGCGACTTGCTTGCCCGCGCCGACGCGGATGAACTGATCCCACGGAAGCCCGAAGGACAGATTCAGACTCGGCAGGAAATCCGTGTAGTTGAGGCCATCCTCGACTTCACGGCCCAGCGGGTTGCCTTCGAACGACTCGTTGCCTGTGGAGCTCTGGTCCACGCTGACGGCCTGGATACCGAAATTGCCTTTGAGCGGCACCGGACCGAGATCGGTATTGATATTGGCCTGGAAGAAAACGGTCGTGACCTGTTCGTTCACTTCCCAGTTCTTGTTGGTGATGTCCGGGTTCGCGTTGCCGCGGCGCGTGTACTGCGTGTTCAACGCACGCAACGCGTCGTAACCGTAGATCGATGAGACACCGTAGGCGTTATAGGCGGCGTTGGTCGCCAGGTTGGTCGGAATCGGCGCGGAGACGCCATCCGGGCAACTCGGCGACACGCCGCCCAGACAGGCCGTCAGATCAAGGAAGGCCTCATTCGAGGCCCGACTCTTGGTGCGGTCGGTCAGGTTGGCGCCGAATTCGACGCTGCTGAACCAGCCGTCGTCGAAGGTGCGCTCGAAGTCGAAGCGCAGCGAGGTGAGGCTGTCCTTGACTTCGAAGTCCTTGATGTAGCCGTCCTGACCCCAGCCACCGGGATCGCCGAGGCGAAGGATGCTCGGGTCGCCGTAGTCGTAACCGAAATCATGTTCGAAATAGCCGTCGCTGTTGCGGGTGACGGTCAGGCTGTCGCGAGGCCGGCCCGGGGCGATACCGGAGTAGGTTTCAAGGATGCGTTCTTCGCGCGTCGCGTCGGAATAGCTGATATCGGCCGAAGCGGTCCAGTTCGGGCTGAGGGTCAGCTCATGCTTCCAGCCGATCGCGAACAGATCGTCGTAGGTCGCGTTGAAATCGTTACGGATCACCGGATTGATGTTGGTGAACGACGCCCGCGCGGGCGTGTTGCCGGCCGCTGGGGTACCGCCAAAAGCAGCTGCGAATTCCATGCCGCGCTTCTGTTCTTCGCGATCGAACTGCGAATAGAAGACGTCGAGCACCATGCGGTAGTCGTCGTTCGGCGCGAACTCGAGCACGCCCATGAAGCCATCCCGCTCGTTGTCGTTCTCCAGATCGTAGAGCTTGCCGCCGCCGTAGATACCGCCGCCGTCGTAACCCCAGGTATCGCCGAACTGTTTGGCTTGGCCGGGGTTGTTGAGATGGGCGTAACCCAGCGCGATGCCGACGGTGTTGTCGGCGAACTGGTCGATGTAGGAGAAGCTGTAGCGGTAGCCGTTTTCCTTTTCGTCGCCGACCTTGTTCTGGTCGCCGCGGATGTTGGCGGCGAAGGCCTGTTTGCCGTATGCGAGTGGGCGTACGGTCTTGAGGTCGACGGTGCCGGACAGGCCCTGGCCGATCAGCTGCGCGTCGGGGGTCTTGTACACCAGGACCTGGTTGACGAGTTCGGACGGGTACTGGTCGAACTCGACGCCGCGGTTGTTGCCGAGACTGACCTGCTCGCGACCGTTCAAGGTGGTGGTCGAGAAGTCGCCGGCGAAGCCGCGGATGTTGACTTCCTGCGGACGGCCGCCGAAGCGCTGCGCGGTGAGACCGGGCAGGCGCGCGAGCGAGTCGGCGATGGAGGTGTCGGGCAGCTTGCCGATGTCTTCGGCGGAGATCGCCTCGACGATCGAGTTCGAGGCCTGTTTGGCGTCGATCGATTCCTGGATGCTACGGCGGATGCCGATGACTTCGATGGCGTCGAGATCACCGGCTTCGGATTGCGGCTGGCTCTGGTCTGCCGATTGCGCGTAGGCAGCGTTGGTCAGCATCAGCGTTGCGGACGCCAACGCCATGCTCAACAGGTTTCGTTTCAAAGGTTGCATGGATCCCCTCCACAGCAACTGGAATTTGTTGGCAGGTCCATGCGCGAATCCCGTCTGAGCGGGTTGGTCCGCAGTTCCCGGCATGTCCGGAGTCCAGCCTGTCCCCGGCATGCAGCGCGATGGTAGTCCGTGACCGCAGTGCAGAAAGGTGCCTGCATACGTATTCATGCAAAAACCCGGTCAAATCAGGGTCATGGCAGCGTCATCAGGCTGAAATGCCGACTGGCGCCATCTGCCACACTCGGCCCGATCGACTGCCCGGAGCGCTCCGATGCCCAAGTTCCCTTCGCTGCTGCTCGTCCTGCTGCCGTTGGTCGCGATGGCCGCCGAGCCGCCCGCGCCGGTACCGGATGGCGACTGGCGCGACCAGATCCTCTATTTCGTGATGCTCGATCGGTTCGAGGACGGCGACCCGGGCAACAACGATCAGGGCGCGGGCGAATACGACCCGGGCGATGGGCGCAGGTTCTCCGGCGGGGACCTGGCCGGGGTGGAGCGGCGCCTCGATTACATCCAGGGCCTCGGGGCAACCGCGGTCTGGATCACCCCGCCGGTGGCCAACCAGTGGTGGAACGACCGCGCGCAGTACGGCGGCTATCACGGCTACTGGGCCAGCGATTTCAAGGCGGTGGACCCGCATTTCGGCACCCTGGCCGGGTACCGGCGCCTCGCCGACGCGATGCACGGGCGCGGCCTGCGGCTGGTGCAGGACATCGTGGTCAACCACACCGGGGACTACTTCGGCTGGCCGGGCGACTACGATCCGGCGCGACCCGAACGGGGCTTCGAACTGCGGCGGCAAGCCGATGGCACCACTGCGCCGACCCAGGCGCCTTTCGACAACAACGATGTGCGCAAGCCCGGGGACCGCGCGGCATCGATCTATCACTGGACGCCGCAGATCCGCGATTTCGCTGCCCGCCGCCAGGAGCTGGACTGGCAACTGGCGGACCTGGACGACCTCGACACCGAAAATCCCGCGGTCCGCGCCGCGCTGCGCGACAGTTACGGCCACTGGATCCGCGAGGTCGGCGTGGACGGGTTCCGGGTGGATACCGCGTTCTACGTGCCGCCCGACTACTTCACCGACTTCCTGCACGCCCACGATCCGCAACGGCCGGGCGTGTTGCAGGTGGCGGCGGCCGCCGGCAAGCCGGACTTCCATCTGTTCGGCGAAGGCTTCGGCATCGACAAGCCCTACGAAGACGCCATGGCGCGGAAAATCGAGACCTATGCGCGCGGCGCCGACGGCCGGCCGCTGCTGCCGGCGATGATTAATTTCCCGCTGTACGGGACGCTGGGCGACGTGTTCGCGCGCGGACGGCCGCCGGCCGAGCTGGGATTCCGCATCGACAACATGATGAAGATCCACGCCGATCCGTGGCGGATGCCAACCTTCGTCGACAACCATGATGTCGACCGCTTCCTGGCCGGGGGCGACGAGGCCGGGTTGAGGCAGGCGCTGCTGGCGATGATGACCCTGCCCGGCATCCCGACTATTTATTACGGCACCGAGCAGGGCTTCCGCGAACAGCGTGCGGCGATGTTCGCCCGCGGCCACGGTTCGGGCGGGCGCGACCGTTTCGACACCGCCGCTCCGCTGTACCGCTACCTGCAGCAGATCACCGCGCTGCGCCGGGGCCACCGGGTGTTCTCGCGCGGGACTCCGACGGTGCTGGCCGCGAATGCCGCCACCCCCGGGGCGATCGCCTGGCGGATGGACGGCGGCTTGAACGAACAGGCCCTGGTGGTGTTCAACACCGCGCCCCACGCCAGCCTGCTCGACAACCTGGATGTGGGGTGGCCCGCGGGCACTCGGCTGGAGCCCCTGTTCGCGCTGGCCGCGGACGCAAAACCGTTCGCCGTCGGCAGCGGCGGCCGCACGAGTCTGGTGCTGCCGCCGCGCAGCGCCCAAGTGTGGTCAGTCCAGCCCGGCAACACAGGATCGGCCTCCGGCGAGCAGCCGCGACTGGCGCTGGACCCCGCAGCAGCCGACGCCGTCGACGGCGACCTCGCGCTGTCGGGTCATGCCCGCGGCATGGCGTCGGTAAGTGTGGTCGTCGACGGCGACCTCGATGCGGCGCAGACGGTCCCGGTAGGCCGCGACAGCCGCTGGCGGGCGGCCGTGGCGACCGACGCCATGATCGAGCCCGGCATCGCCCATCGCGCGGTGGCCTGGGATCCGGCCTCGGGCACGGCCACCGCGGCGCATGCCTTCAAGGTCGCCCGCGACTGGACGAAGCTGGTCGCGGTGGACGATCCCGCCGGCGACGACACCGGCCCGTCGGGCCGCTACACCTACCCCGACGATGCCGGTTGGCGCACGCCGCGCCCCGGCGACTTGCTCGGCGCCGAGGTCTGGCGCTCCGGCAACGCGCTGCGGCTGACCTTGAAACTCCGCGACGTGGTGTCCGGCTGGAACCCGCCCAACGGCTTCGACCACGTCGCCTTCAGCGTGTTCTTCGCACGCCATGGCGACGACGCCGGCATCGCCGCGATGCCGCAGCAGAACGCCGACCTGCCCGACGGCCTGCGCTGGCACCTGCGACTGCACGCGCACGGCTGGTCGAACGCGCTGTTCTCCGCGACAGGCGCGTCGGCGACCGCAGACGGCACCGTAGTGAGCGCGCCCCCGCGGATCGACGTCGACCATGACGCCGATACGGTGACCTTCACCCTGCCTGCGAATGCGCTAGGCGACCCGCGCCATCCACCGGCCACACATCTCTATGTCTCCACCTGGGATTACGACGGAGGCTACCGTCCGCTGGCGCCGCAGGCCACCGGCAATACCTTCGGCGGCGGCGAGGCGGGCGAAGCGAAAGTGATGGACGATCTGGTGATCCGGCTGCCCGCCCCGCCCAGGACGTACTGAAAGAACAATGACGCCAGAGCCGCGCGCGCAGCTGCCGCACGCAAAGCCGCAGGTGTCTGGCTTCAGCCCTTCATCCACAACGCCACGGCCAGACCGACGAACACCGCCATCCCCACCCAGTGATTGTTCAAGAACGCCCGGAAACACCATGCCGGCTCCCGGCAGCGCCCGATCGCGAACTGGTAGACCACCAGCATCAGCGCGACGCCCAGTCCGACCCAGTACGCCAACCCGAGCCCGACCTCGCGCCCGATCAATACCAGGCCGATGAAGAACAGCGCATACAGCACGCCCAGCGCGACCAGATCGAGGTCGCCGAACAGGATCGCGGTGGATTTGGAGCCCGCGCGCAGATCGTCCTCGCGGTCGACCATCGCGTACCAGGTGTCGTAGCCGGTGGTCCAGAAGATGTTGGCGACGTACAGCACCCAAGCCACCGGCGGCACCTCGCCGCGGATCGCCGCGAACCCCATCGGGATGCCCCAGCCGAACGCCAGGCCCAGATAGACCTGCGGCAGATAGGTGTAACGCTTGAGGTACGGGTAACTGGCGGCCAGGGCCACGCCGACGACACTCATCAGGACGGTGAGGCGGTTCATCGTCAGCACCAGCGCGAACGCGGCCAGCATCAATACCGCGAACACCGCCAGCGCCTCGCGCCCGCGCACCGCGCCGGTCGCCAGCGGCCGGCCTCGGGTGCGTTCCACCAGCGGATCCAGCCAGCGGTCGGCATAGTCGTTGATCACGCAGCCGGCCGAACGGGTGAGCCACACGCCCAGCGAAAACACCACCAGCGTCCACCACGGCGGCACGCCATCGGCGGCCAGCCACAGGCCACACCAGGTCGGCCACAACAGCAGCAGCCAACCGATCGGACGGTCGCCGCGCACCAGCGCCCAGTACTGGCCGAAGCGTTCGCGCCACGCGGGGATTTCGGCGGAATGGGTCGGGTGTTCGCTCATCGGAATGGGGCCGCTACGCGGAAAGCTCGCGCCTGCCGCTCGAATCGGGGACAATAGGCGTCACGCGCCTGTAGCTCAGCCGGATAGAGTAGCGGCTTCCGAAGCCGTTGGTCGGGGGTTCGAATCCCTCCAGGCGCGCCAATCCGACAGCGACAACCGCGCTCAGCGGACCCGACAACCCCTGCATTCCGCAGGGGTTTCGCGTTTTTCCCTTGGTCTCGGCCTTCATGGCCCATCGCCTCGTTTGGCGAAAAAATCGCCACTTTTCCCTCTCTCCTCTCCGTTCCCTTGGACTTCTCGCTTGTCAAGTGCAAGCGATGATTTTCGGTTTCCTTGAAAATCAGTGCTTTACGCTTGGTCTCAGGAGAGCGGTTTTATGGGGTCAATGCCTGCCAAGAGCCACATTTAAAATCTTCCACCATGACGCCACGGGCAGTGAGAAGCGCGGCCCCAATGCTGGGTTCCGGACGCTAAATCGAAGTCTGGGGTTACCCCCCACGCCCAGCGCGCTTGGCGACGGGCTGGTCGAACAGATCGACTATTTTTCTGAGCCGGTCTTTGTCGGCTCGATCCATGCTGATGTACTTGCGGAAGAACCTCAGGTCTTCGGGAGACGCTTTCACTGGCGGCGGTTCGCCCAGTAGATCTTGCGTGGTGACCCCCAGTGCTTTGGCAAGATCGACCAGGACCTTCGCCGACAGGTGTGGAACTTCGCGATTCTCCAGTTCCCAAACGTAGCTCTTGCTGATGCCGGCCGCCTTGGCCAATCCCTCCATGGTCATGCCTGAACTTTTACGTAGCCGGCGCAATCGGAGGCTGAGTGCCGTTGCCATTCGTTTTCTCCCTTGGTGGGGTGGCGCCGCTGTACGGCGCACAAACAGGAATGTGTAAATTTTATCAGCCTATGACTTCAGGCGATTGACAACAGTGACATGCGTTCTAGAATCAGGATCGTAAGTATGTCGATAGTGAACAAGCGTGGATCTGCGGTGCGCTTTGTCGGCGAAGGGGATCGTCGACGTGGGGTCGGGGTTTGCGCTGGAGACGGAACGTGTCCAGCTTGGTAGTGCATTTAAATTCCTGATTCCCCATCAGTCTCATCCTAAGATACGCGCCTGAGCGATGGTGCAACTCACTGATTCCAGCGAGTTTCGCCATGACTAAGAAAAGCACGAT
>JAYUUH010000495.1:0-2933 GCA_043754745.1 Lysobacter sp. | reverse complement strand
CTACTACGCCAGCGCCGAAGGCAAGGCAGCGGCGGAATGGATCCGCAACACCTGGCAGGGACTGGCCGGTAGCCGCACCGACGTGAGCTCGGAACTGTTCGGCTGCAGCAATTGTTCCACCCAGCCATCGGTGATTCTCACCATCCGCGGCACCGATCTCGCGAATGAGATTGTGGTGTTGGGGGCGCATCTGGATTCGATCAACGGCAGCGCCGGCGGCAACCTCGGCCAGCGCGCGCCGGGCGCGGACGATGATGCGTCCGGCATTGCGACATTGACCGAAGTGCTGCGGATCGCGATGGCCAATGGCTGGAAACCGCGCCGCACCGTGAAGTTCATGGGCTATGCGGCGGAAGAGGTCGGTCTGCGCGGTTCCAATGCGATCGCCAAGGCGCACAAGGCCGCCGGCGCCAATGTGGTCGCGGTGCTGCAGATGGACATGACCAACTACCGGGCGTCGACCAATGTCGACATGCGCCTGGTGACGGATTTCTCCAATCCGGCATTGAAGGTATTCCTCACCGATCTGTTCGATACCTACCTCGCGCCGCGCGGCATGGTCCGCGGCACCGACACCTGCGGGTATGCCTGCTCCGATCATGCGTCCTGGACCAGCGCCGGATATCCGTCGGGTTATTTCTTCGAAGCGGGCAGTGCCGGCGGCGGAAGTTTTCCGCACATCCATACCAGCAACGACACGCTGGCGAACATGGGCAACTCCGCCCAGAACAGCGGCAAGTTCGCGCAACTGGGGCTGGCGTTCCTTGGCGAGGCGGCGAAGACCTCGTCGCCATGAGGCCGTAGTCCCGCGCTGGTCCCGGCTGCAATCGCGCTGGATCCGTTACGCACCGCAGATGCCCGATCGCGATCGTTCGCGCAGAGTGATGTTGCGATGCACAAGCAGGCAGGAGAAGAAGCCTCTCATTCGCGATGAAGTCGCCCGGACAGGCTTCCAATCCATTGAAATCTCGCTTTCCGCGGCGGATCGGTCATTTTTTCGCCATGGCGATTGACGCGCCGCCGTCCGGCTGTCTAAGTTCACGCGGCCCGACAGGCGCCGCGGTCCGCTGGACAAGCGCGCGAAGCCGCAGGACACGAGCGGTCGCGGTGAAGTCCGTTCCCGCACGCATTCTCATTCATGATTTCGAAAGGGGAGTTTCAATGAAGTCAGCGATTTTTTCCGGTACGGCGAAAGTAGCGGCGTTGCTGCTGCTGTTGCCGTGCGCCGCGATGGCCGCGCCGCCGAATGGCGCCAAGCCAGCGAATGCCGCGCGCCCGATGGTGGGCGTCCCGGTCACGCCGCACAGCATCAATGTCGATGTGCGCAATCTGCCGAAGGCCGAGGCATGGCGTCCGGGCATGGGCATCCGCGAAGCGCATCGGCGCCAGTACACGCCGCTCGGCGCCAAACTGCCGCATGCTCCGGCGTCGAAAGCCACCGCCAGCGACCGCCTCAACGAGCTGCAGCAGATCTTCGACGAGAGCATGCCGGCCCGCGCCCGCACCAAATCCGCAGGCAGCCGCGTCAGCATCAATAATCCGAACACCGGCGTCAGCCCCGGCGACCCGGTGGTGGAAGTCGGCGCCAACCATGTGATCTATGCGGTCAACGGCATCACCACCACGTTCAAGATCTACGACAAGACCGGCACGCTGGTGGCGGGCCCGACCAATTTCGGCACCTTGGCCCCGGCCGGCAATGCCTGCGAAAGCGATCGCGGCGATCCGCTGGTCTATTTCGATCGCCAGGCCTCGCGCTGGTTCATGCTGACCATGGACGATGGCGGCGTCTGCACCTTCATCTCCAAGACCTCGGACCCGGTGAGCGGCGGCTGGTGGTTCTACCGCTATGCCACGCTGGCCTTCCCCGATTACCCGCACTGCGGCATCTGGAGCAACGCCTACGTCTGCGCCACCAACGAGGGTGGCGTCGCTGGTGCCGACGTGTACGCGTTCGATCGCGCCAACATGCTGGCCGGCGCCACCGCGCGTCCGGCGCAGCGCTTCAACAGTGTGCCGACGCTGCCGGGTTACGGCTTCCAGATCATCACTCCGGCCACGTTCTACGGCAGCACCGCTCCACCGGCCGGCCGCAAGCAGATCCTGGCCCGTCATCGCGACGATGAAGCCCACGACGGCGGCGCCGCCAGCGCGACCCAGGACTTCCTCGAACTGTTCGAAATGAACATCGACTGGAACACGCCGGCGAACAGCGGTATCACCGCCCTGCCGCGGATTGCGATCACCGAGTTCAACAGTTGGTTCATCAACTATTCGACCTTCGCGACCGTACCCCAGCCGGGTTCGACCTCGAAGCTCGATCCGATTCGCGAAGTGCTGCTCAACCAGCTCAGCTATCGCAATTTCGGCACGCACGAATCGATCGTCGGCAGCTTCGCGACCAACCAGAACGCAAGCCGCACCCGCAAATCCCCGGTCGATTCCGGCGTCCGCTGGTTCGAGCTGCGCCGCGTCGGCGCGGGCAACTGGGCATTGCATCAGGAAGGCACGTTCAGCCCGGGCGACACCAGCACGCATCACCTGCTGGGCACGCTGGCGATGGACAAGTTCGGCAACATCGGCATGGGTTACAACGTCACCAAGACCACAGCGCCGACCGTGTTCGCCTCGTTGCGTTACACCGGTCGCACCGCGGGCGACCCGCTGGGCGTGATGTCGCTGGCCGAGACCACGGTCGCGGCCGGCGCCGCCGCCGAAACGTCAGGCCGCTGGGGCGATTATTACCAGATGACGGTGGATCCGGTCGACGACTGCACGTTCTGGTTCGTCGGCATGTACCGCCCGAGCGGCGGCTGGCAGACCCGCATCCAGGATTTCAAGTTCCCGGGCTGCTGATCCGCACGTGTTCCACGCGTTATCCCGAAACCCCGGCCCAGCCGGGGTTTCTTTTTGACTCGCCGCGCATGCATTTT
>JAYUUH010000494.1:0-2940 GCA_043754745.1 Lysobacter sp. | reverse complement strand
TGGCCGCTCT
Source organism: Lysobacter sp. (assembly GCA_043754745.1). Classification (GTDB taxonomy): domain Bacteria; phylum Pseudomonadota; class Gammaproteobacteria; order Xanthomonadales; family Xanthomonadaceae; genus Lysobacter_I. Next base: position 2,930 of record JAYUUH010000494.1, on the reverse strand, counting down.
GGCCGAGGAAACCCTGTTTGATGTCGGCGGTGGAGGCGGCGATGAAGCGCAGCCCGGTTTCGTTGGCGAGCGTGCGCGCGATCTGGGTCTTGCCGGTGCCGGGTGGGCCGTACAGCAGCAGCCCGCGCGGCACGCCGATCCCGCGCTTGCGGAAGGTTTCCGCGTGCTGCAGCAGTCCGGCGGTGGTCTTCAATTCCTTCATCGTGTCGTCGGTCAGGATCAGCGTGTCCCAGCTCGCGCGCGAATCGGTGGCGGTAGAGCCCTGTTTGCGCATCGCGGTGGTGAACGCGGCCAGCCCGTCGTCGTCGATGGGCGTCTTGATGCCGTGCTCACGCGCGACGCGCTTGGCGAGACTGCTCAGCTCGCGCCCGGACATGCCCAAGGTCAGCGTTTCGGTCTTCGCCGGCAGCGGCGGCGGGATCGCCAGCCGCGCGAATTCGCCGGCCAGGATCTCCAGCCGCTGGCGGCCGTCGGGCAGGCCGATTTCGAGCTGGTCTTCGAAGCGCGACAGCATCGCGGCGTCGATCATGTCGCGGCGATTGGTCGCGCCCACCACCCAGACGTGCACCTGTTTGTCGAAGCCGTCCCACTGCGCGAGGAAGGCGGTGACGATTTCCTCGACGAAGCTGTCGGTGTTGGTGCCGCCCCGTCGGCCGAACACGCCTTCGCATTCGTCGACGAAGATCACCGCGCGCGGTTCGGCGCGGGCCTTGATCCACAGCGCTTTCACATTCTCGCCGCTCTGGCCGATGAAGCCGGATTTCAGGTCGGTGAGCGACAGCGGAAAGAACGCGCAGCCCATGCTGTCGGCGAAGGTGCGCGCGATCAGGGTCTTGCCGGTGCCGGGCGGGCCGTACAACAGCAGGCCGCGGGTGGCGGAGGCGCTGCCGCTGGCGAAATGCCCGGCGAGCGAGATCAGCTGCGTTTTCACGTTTGGATGCAGTGCGACGCCGGCCCAGGCGCGTGCGGGGTCGACCGCGGGTTTCGGCTGCGCCTGACCCGAACGCAGGGCGCGGCTGCGTTCGATTTTGTCCGCGTGCTTCGCGTTGCGGTCGCACGCTTCGTCGAATGCCATCGCCAGTTCGCGGACGCGCGACGGCATCGGCGGAAATGCGTCGTTCTGCAGCAGGTCGCGATCCCAGACGATGATCGGCAGTCGGCCTGTCGTCCGCAGCGGAATGATCCCGAGCCCGCGGTCGTGGGCGTCGCTGATGGAAATGACGATGTCGCCGGGCTCCACGCCGCGCGTGCCGCGCCAGGCTTCCCAGCCGAATCCGGCGGGGCTGTTGGCGGTGCGCGCGACCATGTACACGAACGGGAAGGTGCCCTCGCCATCGGTACGCACGAGCCGCATCAAGCGGAAGCGATGCCGCAGCAGCGCCGTGCGCGGCAGCAGCCAGCGTTCGACGAGGATCAATGCGAGGAGAACGCCGGCGACCCACCACAGCGACATCGGCGAAAGCTGGGGCGGCAGCTTCGGCAAGAGTTCGAGGAGCAAGTGCGGTCTGTAGTGGGTGAACGCGGCCGCGGCGATCACCAGCAGGCCGGTCATCATCAGCCACATCGATGGCGCGGCCATCGACACCGGGCGGCCCTGTTCGCGGTAATGACGCGGTTGCCGGAGCAGCCGGCGCATGCCTTCGGTGGCGTAATGCCTGCGCAGGGTGCGGTCTATGGTGCGCGAGAACGTCTGCAGTTCGGCTTCGAGCGCATTCAGATCGCCGGCTTGCGCGCCTGCGTGCGGGGCTGCGCCGTGGTGCGGATTCACGTCCCTGCCTCGTCCTGTCCTGCTGCGGAGAAGTTCGATGATAGCCGGTGCCGACACGTGCGCCGCCAATTGCATGATGGTCGTGCGGCGGCCGGCGTCGCGCCGATTTGCGTTATGGTGGGAGATGCCCGGCATTTCCGGGCATCACGGCCAGGGGGGACGTGGTAGTTCCGATCCGGCGCGGGCCGTCCCGCGTCGCTCGCGCTGCCGATGCCGCTCCTGCCGCGCCGCATCAGGACAGGATATCGCCACGATGGCCATGCTCAGTTTCAACAGACGCGTCCAGATCGCCATCGAGCGTGCCCAGACCGTCTATCCCGACGCCGAATTCCTCGAAGCGCAGGGCCATGCTTCCGCGGGCCTGATCGACCATCCCGCCGCGATCGATCAACTGCGCGTGCTGTTCCGGCGCGACGGCGGCGCGACGCTGGTCGTCGAGGAAACCGGCTACGGCACGTTCGACCAGCCCGCGAGCGTCGACAGCATCGCCAGCGGCGCGACGATCGACTGGCCGATCGGCATGGACCTGCCGGACGCCGACCGGCTCAAGGAACAGTTCGGCTACACCGAACCCTACTCCCGCGTCGCCCTGCGCATCCCGCAGGGCGTGACGTGGGCGCATGCGTCTTATGTATTCGGCGGCAATCCGCAGTGCGCGGATGTGATGGTGGACACCGTGACCGGAAAGGTGCGCGAGGCGGGCTGAGGCGAGGCACCGCGCATTGTTTCTTTTCGTAGAGCGCGCTTCAGCGCGCTGCTTCATCTTCGGAAGACGCTGTCGCCAACGCGCATGTCATCCCGAACGAGCGCGTGGCGGGATCCGCTTCTTGCCCGCTGGAAAAGCGGAAGAAGCAGTTCCCTCCCGGTGAAGCCGGGGATTCGGTATGACACGTGTCCGTAGAGCGGAGCACAGCTCCGCTGCCACCACCCCAACCCTCCCCCATATGCGGGGGAGGGAGAATCGCGAAGCGCGAATGGAAGAGGGTGACGCTGGCCTCGAAAAGGCGAGCCGCATGAAGGCGGCAAATCGAACGTAGGTAAGGTACGTTTTTCGCCACGCCGTCAAAGAATCGACAGCGTCTTTTCCTTGCGCTCCGACAGCCGCTTTTCGAGGTAGTGGATGTTCTGTCCACCGGCCTGGAAACCGCTGTCGGCCATGATC
>JAYUUH010000493.1:0-8774 GCA_043754745.1 Lysobacter sp. | reverse complement strand
TCGCGAATGGAACGCGAACGACACCGCAAGCCGCTGATGGGCGATGCCGCGGCGCTTCAGTTCGGCTTCGATCATGTCCAGATCCGATTGGCCTGCGGCCACCGCGAAATGCTTGTCGAAATTGATCCCGGCCATTTCGCTGTGCGCATGCAGGAACGGTTCGTCCTCGTACAGCGCCGGTTCCGCGAGGATTGCGATGATGCCGCCGCGTTCACAGGAATCCTCGAAGGATTTCGCCTGTTCGATCACCGCGGCCATTGCATCTTCTTCGCTCATGCAGCCGGCGACAGTTGCTGCCGCGAACGAGCCGAGGCTCGCCCCGAGCGTGGCGTCGGGTTCGATTCCAGCATCGATCAGGCGCAGCGCCAATGCGTATTCGGTCATGAAGATCGCCGGATGCGTCAGCAGGGTGCGATCGAAGGCGTCGGCCTTGTTGCCGGAGTGGATCGCTTCCAGCACCCGTTTTCCACTGAGCTTGTGCGCCAGAGCGTCCAGACGCAGCATGTGTGCGCGGAAAATATCGTCGCCGTCGAATAGCGGTTTGCCCATCTGGTAGTACTGCGATCCCTGGCCGGAGAACATGAAAACAGTTTTTGCTGCCGACATCGACGACTCCATATCAATGCGAAGGACGCGGATGTTAACACTCGCCCAAGATGACATCGGTTCCGCAAGCGCGCGCTTCACAAGGGCGCGGGCATCGGCCTGCACCAGCACGACCACGACGAAATCTCATGTCCTCAGCGGCGGCGGCCACTACATCCTCGATAGCGCCGTCCATAACGTGACCGCAGGCGATGCGCTGTTGGCGCGCACCGGCAGCACGCATGCGATCCAGCAGAGCGGCGACGAGGATTTGATGATCCTGATCGCGTATCTCTCCGTAAAACAGGCTTCAGGTCGCTGAGTGATCTATCTCACGTAGAGCGGCCTTCAGGCTGCTGCTTCCGATACACGACCGTTTCGCCTTCGTCGGCCGTGGGCACGGCGCTGATGTCGTCGCCGGCCGGGTTCTGCCTGGGCGGCCTGAAGGCCGCTCTACGAAAACAGAACCCGCGCGCGCCGATCAAGCCGCAGGCCGGCCCCGCCCACGCCGCCGGTCCAGCCATTCCATCACCTGCCGCGCGCTGATGCCGTGCAGCAGGATCGACAGCAGCACCACCAGGCACACCATCGACCACAGCGCCCGCGTGCCCGGAAAATCCGCCTGGTTGAGCGCGAACGCCAGGTAGTAGAGCGAGCCGATGCCGCGCACGCCGAACACCGCGATGGTCCAGCGCTCGCGCTGCTGCAGGCCGGTGCCGATGGTGCCGACCCATCCGGCCAGCGGCCGCACCAACAGCACGAAGATCAGCGCGAACAGGATTTCCTGCGGCGACAGCGCGCCGAGGATGCCGCTGGCCACTGCGCCGCCCAGCAGGATCAGCAGCAGCGCCATCAGCAGCTTTTCGCACTGTTCGGCGAACAGCGACAGCGTGGTGTGGTATTCGTGATGGCGCTCATGCTGGCGCATCACCACTGCGGCCACGAACACCGCCAGAAAACCGTAGCCGTGGCACAGCTCGGCCACGCCATACACGAACAGGGTGATGGCGAGGGCGACCATGCCGTCGCTGCTGGTCGCAAGCGACGACTCGCGTTCCACCCGGAAGATCAGGTGCATCAACCCGTAACCGACGACTCCGCCGATCAGTACGCCCGCGCCCACCCGCCACGCTACGTCCAGCGCCAGCCAGCGGCCCCAGTCCATCGGCTCACCGGCGGCCGCCAGCGCAAGCGCCACGGCCAGCCAGACGAACGGGAACGCCAGGCCGTCGTTGAGCCCGGCCTCGGACGTCAGCCCGAAACGCACCGGATCCTCGCCGCCTTCGCCCGGCCCATGCACCTGCACGTCCGAGGCCAGCACCGGATCGGTCGGCGCCAGCACCGCGCCGAGCAGCATCGCCGTAGCAAGACCGTAGCCCAGCAGGTGCTGGCCCAGCAGCACGCCGCCAAGGATGGTCAGCGGCATGGTGATGCCGAGCAGCCGCCACGTCAGGCGCCAGCGCCGCCAACTGAAGCGCGTGTCGATCCGCAGCCCCGCGCCGACCAGCGCAACCAGCACCGCCAGCTCGGTCAGGTGCTCGGTCACCACCGGGAACCGCAACGGGTCTGCCCGCGGCAGATCGATGGGCAGCGAATACACCAGGTACCCGATCGCCACGTAGAACATCGGCAGGGTCAGCGGATAGCGCTTGAGCAACTGCGGCATCCACGCTGCGCTGAGCAGCGCCAGCCCGACCAGCGCGACGGCAAGCTTGTACGGATCCATGGGCAAATTGGGGGCCGACTCAAGGGGCAGGGGAGTATGCACAGGCGGCCGCCAATGCTGCATGAGCGGTTCACCGCCCGCCGTATCGGGGGCGACCCCTCCTGGAAGCATCGGGCCACGGTCGAGCGGACCTTAACGCTCCACCCTCCAAATACCATCTTCATACCATCCATATGGATGATGCTGTAAGGTGCGCCCATGACCCGACGCGCCCAAACCCTGCCCAGCCGCGGCAACGACAGCGAGAAAATCACCATCAACCTGGGCCATATGGACCTGGGGCGGGTGGACCTGCTGGTGCAGGAAGGCTTCTACGCCAATCGCACCGACTTCATCCGGACCGCCATCCGCAATCAACTGGATCGCCATGAGGACGCCGTCAGCCAGTCCGTCACCCGGCGCCGGCTGGAGCTCGGGCTGCGCCAGTTCTCCCGGGCGGACCTCGAAGCGGTGCGCGCGGCCGGCGAAACCCTGGACATCCAGGTGCTGGGACTGGCGGTGATCGCGGCCGACGTGAGCGCGGAGCTTGCGCGCGAGACCATCGGCCGGCTGCAGGTGCTGGGGGCGCTGCAGGCCAGCGCCGAGGTCAAGGCCGCCCTGCGCGACCGCATCGTCTGAGATTCCCTGCCGGCCCCGCCGCCGGCGCCATCCTTCTTTACCGCGCTATCGCCGCGCTACCGCGCAGGACATCATCCCCATGCCGCACAAGACCATCGATATGGCCCACGCCACCCGACTCACCCGCCAGGGCCGCCTGCGCGAGGCAATGGCGGTGTTGCGTGGCGCCGACACCGGCTCACCGGACACGACCTCATCGAGCACGACTTCATCGAGCACCACCTCATCGGACACCCCGCAAGGCCGCGCGCCGATCGACATGCGGGCGCCGCCTCCCGGCAGTGCAGGCGCGTGGACGCAGGCGCAGCCGGGAGACGACGCCGGGCCCGCCAGCGCCGCCGGCCCCAGCGCCGCCCGCCGCAGTAGCCCGAACCCGCTGCCCCGCAGCCTGATGGCCAAGCTGCGCAGCATGCCGCTGAAGGGTCAGCGTCGGGGTCAAGTCGCGGCACCGGCCTGCGCACCGGGCGCGCGCTTCGACGCCCATGCCCATGCCGGCCCCGAAGGCCAGCGCGACTACCGCCTGTACGTGCCCGGCCGCGCACTCGCGCAGCCGCCGGCTCTGCTGGTGATGCTGCATGGCTGCACCCAGTCGCCGGAGGATTTCGCCGCCGGCACCGGCATGAACGCGCTGGCGGAAGCCGAAGGCTGGCTGGTCGTCTATCCCGGACAACCGCAATCGGCCAACAGCGCACGCTGCTGGAACTGGTTCAACGCCGCGGACCAGTCCCGCGATGGCGGCGAGCCCGCGATCATCGCCGGCATCACCCGGGCCGTGATGGCGGCGCACAACGTCGATCCCGCGCGCGTCTATGTGGCCGGGCTGTCGGCCGGCGGCGCCGCGGCGGCGATCATGGGTGCCGCGTATCCCGACCTGTTCGCCGCGGTCGGCGTGCACTCCGGCCTGCCGCGGGGCGCGGCCACCGACATGAGTTCGGCGTTCGCGGCGATGCGTCAGGGCAGCGCCGGCCACGCCCCCGGCCGCGGCCGGGCGATGCCCACCATCGTGTTCCACGGCGACCGCGACCGCACCGTGCACCCAGTCAACGGCGAGCACGTGTTGACGCAGGCCGGCGCGGGCGCGGTGCTGGCGACGCACGTCAGCCACGAATCGCCGCCCGGGCTCCACGCCTACACGCGCACCGTGCATACCGACGCACAGCGTCGCCCGGTGCTGGAACACTGGCTGCTGCACGGCGCCGGGCATGCCTGGTCGGGCGGCAGCGCGGCCGGCTCCTACACCGACCCGCAAGGCCCCGACGCCAGCCGCGAAATGATGCGTTTCTTCGCGCAACAGCCCGGTCCCGCATCACGGTAATGCGGCTGCGGGCATCGGTCGGCATGATCGCTGCTCGCGTTACCGTCATCCCGAGCAGCAAGCGTGGGACCTGTTTTTAAGCCGCTTTGAATGCAACCCAGCGCGACGACCGACGGAAACAGCTCCTGCTTGGCTCTGTGTTTCGCTCGCTGTCGCGAGCGAGTCACTTTCAGACGTTGTCGTTGGAAAGCGAACCTGACCCCGGTGTAGGCCGCGAGATCACCAGATCAGGTCGTCGGGCACCTTGAACTGCGCGTAATACGCATCCTCTTCGGAGGTCGCAGCGGTGGTCTCGGTGCCCGCAGCCTGACCGTGATCGAGCACGATCATGCCGGCGTCGCGTTCCCGCACCTTGTCGGCGGCCGCTCGCGGCAACAGCTCGTAGCGTTCGTCCAAGCGGGCGATCACCAGGACGCCGGAGGACAACTTCTTCCGCAGATCCGCGTCGATCAGCAGCGTGCGAATGGCGCCGTCGGCGGTGAAGCGGTATTCGCTTTCGCCCGAACGCGGCACTTTCCGGTCCTGGATAATCTGCCGCGCCTGTGCGCGGAGTTCAGCCGCATGCGCCTGCGCTTTGCGCTCCGCGGCGAGTGCGCGGTCCCGCTCGGCCTTCTCGGCCCGCGCCCGCTCCGCTTCCAGCTGGATCTCGCTGGGCGTCGCCGGCCCCTTGCCATGCCGGGCCTTGTTCTGCTCGCGCGCCACCGCGGCCACTTTGGACTTCTTGACCAGGCCCGCCTTGAGCAGTTGTTCCTGGAGCGGATTCGCCTTCGCCATGTCGCGGTTTCCTGCCGAGGATTTCCGGCCCATCATACCGGCCATCCCCGCCGCCCGCCTTTGACTGCCCGATGGAAGCCTTGAAGTACTTCGCCGGCTACCCGGAACACCTGCAGGCGCGGGTGCGCGAGCTGATCGACCAGGGTCGGCTGGGCGCGGTGCTGGCCGACAGATACGGACAGCCGCACGCGGTGCGCAACGATGGCCAGCTGTACGACTACGTCCAGGCGCTCAAGGACCGGCATCTGCGGAAATCGACGCCGCTGGGCAAGGTGATCTACGACAGCAAACTGCAGGTAATGCAGCACGCGCTCGGCACCCACACCACGATCTCCCGGGTCCAGGGCGGCAGGCTCAAGGCGAGCCGCGAAATCCGCATCGCCACCGTGTTCCGCGATGCGCCCGCCGAGTTCCTGAAGATGATCGTGGTGCATGAACTGGCGCACATGAAGGAAACCGAGCACAACAAATCTTTCTACCAGCTGTGTACGCACATGGCGCCGGACTACCACCAGCTGGAGTTCGATCTGCGGCTTTATCTGACGCATCTGGATGTGGGGCGGCGGTGAAGCGTCCCCGCGATCCGGCGTCGAGGCTTGAAAGCGGGACTGGATGGCTGTTGCGGCGTAGTGCACAAGCGCGTAGGGCGTGCTCAAGCACGCCTTGTGGGCGGGATGCCGATTTCAGCCGGAGGCACCTGTGAACCCTGACCACGTTGGGGTCGTAGGGCGCATAAGCCGAAGGCGTCATGCGCCAGGAGAAATCGCAATCGCCGAACTCTCGAAGGTGGTGCATGACGCCTTCGGCTCATGCACCCTACGAAGGTTCTCCGCATTACAGCCTTTCACGGGGCTTGACCCGGATAACAGTATCTACGAACGTTCCTCACGGCCTTGTCTAAGCCTCAGAGCTTGGCCACCAGCTTCGCCATTGCCTCTCGAGCGTTCTTCAGATATTCGCCCTTTACGTCCACACGTTGTCCGTTAACGCTTTGCCGGCCCGCGGAGAGTCGCGAGAAAGGCAAACCCTTAGCGAAGGCCACAACGCCCGTGGTCTGGAAATCGCGTACCTCCACGAAACCGGTTGCACGATCAGCGAAGTCGAAGATGTCAGGGTTTGTCTTCAACAGCTGAGCTATGTCGTTGTCGATGGCCGTAAGCACAGCAGAGTATGCCGATGCTGCCCCCATGTACTGAGTGAGCCTGTTCTTAGCGATCAGATGTACTTTCGGAAGTTCACGGCGCTCATTCGTAAGCTTTGTACCGAATGCGTAGGCTGCGTAAATCGCCGAAGGCAGCTGGAGGCCATATACCAAAGAGAATGCGTTCTGCAGGGCGCGTCGCGATGAGTCGTCGGCCATCACAGGAAGCACAAGGCGCTGCGCAGAGGACAGCGCGATCTGCGTGTACATGCTGAAGCTCGGATTACAGTCAATAAAGACCGTGTCGTACTTATCACTGACCGACGCAAGGAAATCGTTCAGCCAGTCGATGACCTTGATCCAAGCATTCGTGCCCGGGATCTGATTGTTCGCCAATGTGTTGACAGCGTTTGACTGCAATTCGAGGAGGGGGTCTCCGCAGATTAGGTGGATGTTTGCTGGAATTCCCGGGTTGTACTGCATAGGAATGACGATGAAGTCCGCGGGATTGATCGCCGGCATCGCATACGGCGACGGCAACCGAGCCTGGAAATAGCCGCCGATAGTGCAGCGCGGCGCTTTGTGCTGCATTTCAAGTAGCCGCTCGCTGCCCCGATTGTTAAGGCCGCCGAGCATGAGTTCCGATAGGTTGGCCTGCGGGCACATATCGACGGCTAGCACTCTGCGCTCAGGGTGTGCTTCTGCGTAGCCTGCAATCGCTTGGAAAGCCAGACTCGTTTTGCCAGTCCCACCCTTGTTGTTCCAGAAAGCGTACCGAATATCCATGCGAAGCCTCGTTCTTTTGGATGAAAAGCCAATATTACTACAGAAAATATGGATGTAAAGCCAGTCTTGATGGTCTCAATCTGGCTTTTTGTCCAGAAGCTCAGTCGTTGTTAGCGTCTTCGCTTGGAAATTGGCCGTCATCGTCCCGGGCAATGCGGTTGTTGCTCAGGGCGCGATACCAATCTCAGCCGAAGGCGGTCGTGAATTCCTGACACCGTTGCGGTCGTAGGGCGCATAAGCCGAAGGCGTCATGCGCCATGGAGGCACCGCAATCGCCGAACTCTCGAAGATGGTGCATGACGCTTCGCTTATGCACCCTACGAATGTTCTCCGCCTTACGGTCTTAAATCCTTGATGAGGCTTTGCATGACGTGACCGCTGGCGACGCGCTGCTGACGCGCAACGATAGTACGCATTCGATGCAGCAGACAGGCGGAGGAAATCTGGTGCTCATGATCGCGTTTCTGAAGCACTGGGTGGATTGCCCGTACCAGCTGAAGTCATCTAAGCGAGTTGCGCGGTGTTCCGCACCGACGCACATGAGACCGGACGCGTTTGGCGCGGGACTGCTAACCTGTGCTTGGTCGGAAACTCGGAGGAGTCATGCCCGCGCGGATAGGAATTGGAATTGTACTGCTCATAGCTGCATCGATTTGCGGCCTGCAAGGGTGCGCCAGAGCCGGAAAGCGTGCGGGTACGATCGCTTACGAACCAACGCGGCAGCAAGCGCAACACCAGGTTGCTGTGCTTGGTGTGCATGCCGAGCGCATTCCCGTGGTCTCCGGAGGGAGTTTGCTGGATCAAGCGCAGGTCCGCACAAATGAGCAGACGCTCGCTGCGTCGAGTCGATCCTGGGTGTGCGACGCGCGTCAGGAAGAAACGAACCAGAAGAACATTGCGTATTTTCAGACCCAGTTGCAAATAGCGCGGCTGCACAAAGCTGAAATTCTGGCGGTGAACACCACCAGCAACATGGACGCGGTGTTCACCCTTCTTGGAGCGCAACTTTTCGGCGAAGGCTACAAAATCAGCTACTACCGTTGTAATCATTCGTTCGCTCCGTTCGCCGTCGTGTACAACGAGTACACGACGGTCTTCAATGATGTCTACAAGGCACGCGTCCCGATTCTCTTTCGCATTGCCGACACCGCGGAGAACGATCTGAGAGAACTGACCGCAGCGAAAGATCGGTTGATGGCGGCGCTGGCATCCGGACCCGGCCCAGCTACGACGCAGGCACGTATCGAGTACCGTCGCGCTGTGGCCAAGCTGCGGGAGTACAGGCTCCAGGACTTTTATGTGGACGCTAAGCTCGCTGGAGGGCAGGCACGGAGCTTCAAAGCCGCCGATTTCTGGTCGCGCGCGAACGCTGCCATGTATCAGGATGCGGGCGATGACTACTTGGGATACACGATCGAGGAAATCCTCGGCAGCCCGAGCGAGGCGAACCTAACAATCACCACTAGCAATTCGATCGCTACAATCGAGGTCCGTCATATGTCCTACGGCCCGGGCTTCTGCACCGTGGAAACCAGGTCGAGTCTTGGAGGCGGAAACGTCGCAGCGGCGCCGCCATTAGTTTATGGACCTTGGCACACTTTGGAGACTCATGCCGGCGTCATCACGCTGAAGATCTCGACCGAGGCCAAGTGCGATACGGGCGCACGTTCGCAGGTCCGCTATTTCAAATAGCCACGCCATCGTCGATGGTTGCCGCGTAATCAAAGCGCTACCTGATTCCCCATCAGTCTCATCCTAAGATACGCGCCTGAGCGATGGTGCAACTCACTGATTCCAGCGAGTTTCGCCATGACTAAGAAAAGCACGAT
>JAYUUH010000492.1:0-2944 GCA_043754745.1 Lysobacter sp. | reverse complement strand
CGGGCAGCGGCGAAATCACGTTCGACCTGCCGGTGCTCAATCCGCAGGGCGGCGCCAACCGCAGCGCGGTGGAATTCATCATCCACGGCATGCCGTCGAATCCGAACGGCGGCGTCAACAACAAGGACGGCTGGAACGACAACATCCGCGTGAACTTCGCCGCGCTGTCGATCAGCAATCGAGTTGGCCAGGTGTGGCTGGTCCAAGGCACGCCCACGGTGTTCACCGCGCCGCCGGACACGCGCCGCATCTCCACCATCGACGCGCGCGCCGCATGGCTCACCCGCGATCTGATCCAGTGGCCGCTGGCCGATGCGTTCGGCACGTTCAAGCTCTATCACTCGGCGAACGGGCAGATCGTCGCCACGCGCGGACAGACGGTGACCGGCGCCGATGGCGCACTCGCCCTGTCGCCAGGCGCCAGCGTGCCCGCCGATGCGGCCGAACGCTTCAAGTATCTGGATGCCGGCGTGGTGCTGGCGGTGAACGCGGCCGACCAGGCGCGTCTCGGCGACCTGCTCAAGCAGCAGCTCGTGCTGGTTAAGGAAGACGCCAACGGCAAGGTGCTGGGCGCAACCACGCCGCAGCTGGCCGGCGCGCTGGACGACCGTTTCGCCGCCGCCGAGGCTATCGACGATCTGGGCGTATCGCTATATCGCGGGCGGACGAGCTTCAAACTGTGGGCGCCGACCGCGCGCAAGGTCACGCTGTGCACCTACGGCGCGCGCGGCGTCGCACACAGCGAAGACGCGATGCGCTTCGATCCCGCCACCGGCGCGTGGCGCTTCGACGCCCGCGGCGAGCGTCGTGGCGCGTATTACAAGTACGCGGTGGAAGTCTTCGTGCGCGGCGTCGGCGTGGTCCGCAATCTGGTCACGGATCCCTACTCGATCGGGCTCAACGCGGACTCGCAGCGCAGCTACGTCGCCGACCTGGATTCGCCTGCGCTGATGCCGCCGGGCTGGCGCTTCTACCGGTCGCCGGACAACGTCCGCGCGCAGGAAGACATGTCGATCTACGAACTGCACGTGCGCGATTTCTCGGCCGGCGACGCCAGCGTCAGCGCGCGCAACCGCGGCAAGTACCTCGCGTTCACCGAATGGAACTCAAACGGCATGCGCCATCTGCGTGGACTGGCGCAGGCGGGCCTGACCGACGTGCATCTGCTGCCGGTCTTCGACTTCGCCAGCACGCCGGAAAAAGGCTGCGTCACGCCGACGATTCCGGATGCCGCGCCGGATTCCGATGCGCAGCAGGCCGCGGCCGGCACCGCGCGCGCGACCGACTGCTTCAACTGGGGCTACGACCCCTGGCACTTCACCGCGCCCGAAGGCGGTTACGCCAGCGATGCCGACGACGGCGCCGCGCGCATCCGCGAGTTCCGGGCGATGGTGATGGCGCTGAACCTCAACGGCCTGCGCGTGGGCATGGACGTGGTTTATAACCACACCAGCGCTTCCGGTCAGGGCGACCGTTCGGTCCTCGATCGCGTGGTGCCGGGTTACTACCACCGGCTCAACGCCGCCGGCGACATCGAGCGCTCGACCTGCTGCGAGAACACCGCGACCGAGAACCGGATGATGGCCAAGCTCATGATCGATTCGGTCAAGACCTGGGCCACGCAATACCGGATCGATTCGTTCCGCTTCGACCTGATGGGCCACCAGCCGCGCTCGGTGATGGAACAACTGCGCGATGAAGTCTCGGCCGCCGCCGGCCGGCCGATCCAGCTGATCGGCGAGGGCTGGAACTTCGGCGAAGTGGCGAACGGCGCGCGCTTCGTGCAGGCCTCGCAGTTGTCGTTGAACGGCAGCGGCATCGGCACGTTCAGCGATCGCGCCCGCGACCACGTCCGCGGCGGCTCGGGTTTCGACAGCGGCAACGCGCTGCGCAGCAACCAGGGCTACATCAACGGCATGCACTACGACGACAACGGCAGCGGCGGCAACAAGACCCGCAACGACCTGATGTGGTCGGCCGATGTGATCAAGGTCGGGCTCGCCGGCTCGATCCGCGATTACGCGATGACCACCCACTGGGACGCGACCTTGCGCCTGGACCAGATCGACTACAACGGCCAGCCGGCCGGTTATGTGGTCGATCCGCAGGAAGTGGTGAACTACGTCGACAACCACGACAACTGGACGCTGTTCGACAACAACGCCTTCAAGCTGCCGACCGCCACCAGTCGCGAAGACCGCGCCCGCGTGCAGATCCTCGGCGCGGCGATCAACAGCTTCAGCCAGGGCGTGGCCTATTACCACGCCGGCATCGACACGCTGCGCAGCAAGTCGCTGGACCGCAACAGCTACGACAGCGGCGACTGGTTCAACCGCATCGACTGGACGTATCGCGACAACGGTTACGCCGCCGGCCTGCCGCCGCAGGGCGACAACGGCGACAACTGGCCGGTGATGGGCCCGCTGCTGGCGGACGCGCGGATCAAGCCGACCGAAGCCGAAGCCCGCTGGACCCGCGACGCCTTCCGCGACCTGATGAAGATCCGCGCCAGTTCGCGGCTGTTCCGGCTGCGCACGGCGGACGAGATCAAGCAGCGGCTGAGCTTCCGCAACACCGGCAACGCGCAGGTGCCGACGGTGCTCACGGCGCATCTCGACGGGCGCGGCTACCGCGGTGCGAACTATCGCGACGTGCTGTATTTCGTCAACGTGGACAAGGTGCCGCAGTCGCTGACGATTCCGGCCGAAGCCGGCAAGCCGTACCGCCTGCATCCGGTGCACACCGCGTACGACGCTACCGATCGTCGCGCGGCGGGTGCGGCCTACGATCGCGCCAGCGGCCGCTTCACGCTGCCGCCGCGGACCGCGGTGGTGTTAGTGGTGCGGTAAGGCCAACAAGCGCATCGAACGAAGAACGGCGGCCGCGAGGTCGCCGTTTTTTTAGGTGATGCTGCCCTTTCCGGACCAAGCAGCTTTCGATTCCT
>JAYUUH010000491.1:0-8790 GCA_043754745.1 Lysobacter sp. | reverse complement strand
GCTACCAGACTGCGCTATACCCCGCCGAAGAGCGGCGGCCGGGATGAAGGAACGACCCGAACCCCGGCAGGGCAGGTATTGTCCGAACCCCGGGCCTCGCTGTCAACGCGTACAACACGCCACCTCTGGAGGTATGCTTCACACCTGACACCATTTCATACGCCAACCGCCTTTACGAAGGAGACACCATGCGCAGCGGCAACCCGGTCCTCAAGGACTCCACCTTCCTCGACCTCAGCAGCGGCGTCGCGTATCCCGGCAAGGCCGGTACGATGACCCTGAACGGCACTGTCAACAAGACCGGCATGTTGCTGCAGATGACGGTCCTCACCGCAGCCTATGCCTGGTCGCAGACGATGACGCCGACAGGCGAAGTCGCCCCCGGCGCAATGATCTATCTGTGGGGCGGCGCCATCGGCGGCCTGGTGCTGGCGCTGGTGACGACGTTCAAGAAAGAATGGTCGCCGGTCACCGCACCGCTGTACGCACTGGTCGAAGGTTTCTTCCTCGGCTCGATCTCGGCGATCTACAACGCCCAGTTCCAGGGCATCGTGCTGCAGGCGGTGATGCTGACCTTCGGCATCATGTTCGCATTGCTCTTCGCTTACCGCTCCGGCCTGATCAAGGCGACTGAGAACTTCAAGCTCGGCGTGGCCGCTGCGACCGGCGGCATCATGTTGATCTATCTGGCCACCATCGTGCTCGGCCTGTTCGGCATCAAGATCCCGTTCATCCACGAATCCGGTCTCATCGGCATCGGTTTCAGCCTGTTCGTGGTGGTGATCGCGTCGCTGAACCTGGTGCTCGACTTCGATTTCATCGAGAGCGGCGTTGAAGCCGGCGCGCCGAAATACATGGAGTGGTACGGCGCCTTCGGCCTGATGGTCACCCTGGTGTGGCTGTACCTCGAACTGCTGCGCCTGTTGTCGAAACTGCAGTCGCGCAACTGAGTCTCAACCGGCCCTGCGGGCCGGGAGAGCAAACGAAAACGGGGCGCTCAGGCGCCCCGTTTTTCATGTCTGACGAATACCTACGAGATGCTCGGCCGAAACCTCAAAGCCGGGTGGCGATCGCTTTGGCGAACGACATCGTATCGCCGGTGCCGCCGAGATCCGGGGTCAGCGAATCCTTGGCTTCCAGCGTAGCGACGATGGCGTGGCGCAGGCGGTTGGCGTTGTCCGGTTGACCGACGTGATCGAGCATCTGGCCGATCGCGAGCAGCAAGGCGCAGGGATTGGCGATACCCTTGCCGGCGATGTCCGGCGCCGAGCCGTGGACGGCCTCGAAAATTGCGGCCTCGGTACCGATGTTCGCGCCCGGCGCCAGACCCAGGCCGCCGACGAGGCCGGCGCAGAGGTCGGAAATGATGTCGCCGAACAGGTTGGTGGTCACGATGATGTCGAACTGTTCGGGACGCATCACCAATTGCATGCAGGTGTTGTCGACGATCATCTCGTTGCAGAGGATGTCCGGGTATTCGGCGGCGACCACTCGCGCGGTGCGCAGGAACAGGCCCGAGGTCGACTTCAGGATATTGGCCTTGTGAACCACGGTGACTTTCTTGCGACCGGTCCTGCGCGCCAACTCGAAGGCGTATCGGGCGATACGCTCGGAGCCGCGGCGGGTGATCTTCTGGGTCAGCATCGCGGTTTCGCCGTCTTCCGACAGCGTCTGGCCTTCGCCGATGTACGCGCCTTCGGTGTTCTCGCGGACCGTGATCAGGTCCACGCCGGTCGGGAATCGCGACTTGGTGTTCGGAAAGGACTTCGCCGGGCGGACGTTGGCGTAGAGGTCGAAGCGCTTGCGCAACTCGACGTTGATCGAACTGAAGCCTTCGCCAACGGGTGTGGTGAGCGGGCTCTTGAGCGCAATGCGGTTGCGGCGGATCGAGTCGAGGGTCGACTGCGGCAGCAACTCGCCGTGCTTCTCCAGCGCGACCAGGCCGGCGTCGGCTTCCTCGTACTGCAGCCCGGTGTTCATGGTGTCCAGCACGGACAGCGCGGCCTCCATGATTTCGGGGCCGATGCCATCGCCACGGATGACGGTAATCGTTTGGGTCATGATCGTGTTCCAGACAGGCCTGTACAGGCAGGCCCGGCGCAGTGCGCAGGGCCGGGATTCGTGAGCGTAAGGCGCGCGGTATCTTCGTGTGTTCCACCCATCGCCTGCGGAAGAGGTCGAAATGATCGGTGCGCGGGACCGCGGGATTATGCCCGAACGGCGTTCATGCTGCTCGAACGCCGCGTTCAGACCATGGTCGAATGCGCCCAGCCCAGCCTAGGAACTCAGCCGTGGTCGTGGGCCGGCGCAGCGGCCGTGGCGTCGCCCTGCTCGAGTTTGTCGAGGAAATCGACCGCGCGGCGCAGGTGCGGGATGACGATGGAACCGCCGACCACAAGTCCAACGGAAAAGGTCTCAAACATCTCGTCGCGACTCACGCCGGCTTCCCGGCACTGGGCGACGTGGTAGCTGATGCAGTCGTCGCAGCGCAACACCATCGACGCCACCAGACCCAGCAGCTCCTTGGTCTTCACGTCGAGCGCGCCGGCCTGATAGGTCTGGGTATCGAGCGCGAAGAAGCGGCGGACCACCTGGTTGGGTTCGGACAGGATGCGTTCGTTCATGCACTTGCGGAATGCCGTGAACTCGGCGATGCGATCGTTTTCGCTGTCCTTGCCGCCGCTCATGCGCCTTCTCCGTTCAGCAATGGCTCGAACCTGCCGGCGCGATGTAGGGCCATCATGTCGTCGAAACCGCCGACGTGGACATCGCCGACGAAGATCTGCGGCACGCTGGTACGTCTGGTACGCGCCATCATCCGCTCGCGCTCGGCCGGATCGGTATCGATCCGCACCTCGGACCAGCTCAGGCCCTTGCTTTTCAGGAAATTCTTGGCGGAAACGCAATACGGGCAAATCGCAGTGGTGTAGATCACGATCGGCATCTGGGGGGCGGCATCGCTCAAAACGGTCTCCTCGTCGCGCGGCTGCGCGGACTGTCCGGATGAAGGTGAGGGAATCAATGCGAGACCGACATGATGAGGGCCGCCCCCGGCCTTTTCCACCCACTGCGCGCAACGCTGCGATGCTTGGAACGAAGCGGGCGCCATGCGGTCGAAACAGCGGCGGCGTCCGGCTTAACAACGCATTCACGCCCACCCCGCCGATAAACGGCATGCTGTCCCACGAATCCACGCCCGAGAATCCTGCCCATGCGTTTGCCGGCCGTTATCGCTGCCCTCACCTTCACTTTTGCGGCGTTCGTGGCTCCGGCACAGGACAACCGGCTGCCTGACATCGGCTCCTCGGCCAACGAACTGCTCAACCCCGCGAAGCAGGCCGAATACGGCAGCATGATGCTCAGCCAGCTGCGGCATTACGGCTATGTGCTCGACGATCCGCTGATCGATGGCTGGCTGCAGTCGGTGGGCCATCGTCTGGCGTCGGCCAGCGATAAACCGCAGCAGCCGTTCACGTTCTTCATGCTTAAGGACCGGCAGTTCAACGCGTTCGCCACGCTCGGTGGCTATATCGGCACGAATGCCGGCCTCGTGCTGGCGGCCGAAAGCGAGGACGAGGTGGCCGGCGTGCTTTCGCACGAGGTCGCGCACGTCACCCAGACCCATGTGTTGCGCAGCGTCGAGCGCGCGCAGAAGGACAGCATCCCGATCCTGTTGGCGATGCTGGGCGCGATCGCGATTGCGCAGTCCTCGGGCGGCAACTCGTCGGACGACGCATCGATGGCAGCCCTCGCGTCTGCCCAGGCGCTGATGATCCAGCGCCAGATCGACTACACCCGCTCGAACGAATCCGAGGCCGATCGGCTCGGCATCCAGACCCTCGCCCGCGGCGGCTATGACCCCGAGGCGATGGCGAGCATGTTCACCCGCATGCAGACGCTCTCGCGCGTGAACCAGGGCGGCGAACGCGAGCGCACCCCGGACTATCTCCGGACCCATCCGGTCAACACTACCCGCATCAGCGAAGCCAAGCAGCGCGCAGCGGACCTGGCGACGAAGACTCCCGCGTTCGACCCCGGCAGCACCATCACCAGCGAAAACCCGCTGCTGCCCTCCAGCCTGCGCGTGGCCGGCCCGGTGCGGACCAACGACAACGTGCAGTTCGGCTGGGCGCGGGAACGCATCCGCGTGTTCAGCGCCAACACCACGACCGATGCGATCCGGGAATACGAACAGCAAGGCCGCTCCACGCTGCTGACCAACGCCCAGCGTTACGGCCTGTCGGTCGCGCGACAGCGCAACGGCGACTACGCGCTCGCCGCGAAAGAACTGGCGTCCCTGCTCGCGAAATACCCGGCGGATCCGTGGATCGTCATCGCCATGGCCGAAACCGAAGCCCGCAGCGGCAACCTCGCCGGGGCCGACAGACGATTGGAAAGCTTTCTCCAGCGCATCCCCAACCACCGTGCCGCGGCGTTGAGTTATGCCCAGTTGCTGGCCGAACGCAATGATGCCGGAGCCGGCAAGCGCGCCCAGGCGGTGCTGCGGCCGATGCTGGTCACGGCGAAGGAAGATCCGGTCTTCCAGCAGACCTTCGCGCGCGCCAGCGAAGTCGCCGGGGATCCGGGGCGGGCCGGCGAAGCCTATGCCGAGGCCGAATATCTGAACGGGCGGCCGGAGCGCGCCTTGATCCAGCTCAACATCCTGCTCAAGCGCCCCGAGCTGGACTACTACGCCCGGGCGCGAATCGAAGCACGCATCGCCGCGATCACTCCGACCGTGCTGGAGCTGCGCCGACAGGGCGTGCGCGACGAGGTGCTCGACCGTCGTTGAAGCATCCGTTATGAATCCGATCGCTTGACACCATCGCATCATCGCATCACGATGCGGAGATGAGAACCACGATCGAACTTCCCGAAGATCTTCACAGGATCGCGACCAGCCTTGCGCACCACACCGGGCGCAGCCTCGGCCAGACCGTGGCGGAATTGATGCGTCGCGGTCTTGCGGCCGACAGCGGGCGGGTCGCCGACGTGCCGGCGGCTTACGTCGTCCATCCGCAGACCGGGCTGCCGGTCGTCGCATCGAAACAGCCGATCACCGGCGACGACGTGAAAGCTTTAGACGACGAGCCATGACCCATCTGCTCGACGGCAATGTGCTGATCGCGCTGATCGACCGCTCGCATGTGCATCATCCTGCAGCGGTGCGTTGGTTCGAGGCGCGCGTCGGCGCATTCGCGACCTGCCCTATCACCCAAGGCACACTGCTGCGGATGCTGCTGCGGTTCGGTGCGGTGCCCGATGCTCCGTCCGCAGTCGCGGTGTTGGTTCGGCTGACCAGCCACACCAGGCACGCGTTCTGGCCCGATGATCTGGGCTACACCAAAATTTCCTGGGCCGGCGTATTGGGCCATCGCCAAGTCACCGACAGCTATCTCGCTGCGCTGGCGCGCCACCGCAACGGGCGTTTGGCGACGTTCGACCGTGGATTGGCCGCGCTGCATGCCGATGTCGCAGACCTGATCGAGGCTTGAAACCTGCCCTCTCTGAGTTTCCCGACGATCCGATGTCCATAGCCGTATCGGCCGCCATGTTGCAGCGCATGTCACCTCCATGTCCGTCGTCATGGATCAGTCATAAAAATGTCGTCTACTGTGTCCGCTCCCCGGAATGGCTTCAGCCAGCCCGCCGAGCCGCCCGCTCCGGGCACCACGCAGAGCCACGTCATGCAAAAGCGCATCCTGATCGTCGACGACGAACCCGCGATCCGCGACATGGTCGCCTTCGCGCTCCGCAAGGGCGAATACGAGCCGATCCATGCCGGCGACGCCCGCGAGGCACAGGCGGCCATCGCCGAGCGCGTCCCCGACATGATCCTGCTGGACTGGATGCTGCCCGGCACCAGCGGCCTGGAACTGGCCCGGCGCTGGCGTCGCGATGCCCTCACCCGCGATATCCCGATCATAATGCTGACCGCGCGCGGCGAGGAGAACGACCGCGTCGGCGGCCTCGAAGCGGGCGTCGACGACTACGTCGTGAAGCCCTTCTCCGCCCGCGAACTGCTCGCCCGAATCCGCGCGGTGCTGCGCCGCTCGCGCGAGGACGACGAGGACGGCAGCGTCCAGGTCGGCGGACTGCGCATCGACGGCGCCTCGCATCGGGTCTATGCCGGCGATGCGCAGATCCAGATCGGCCCGACCGAATACCGCCTGCTGCATTTCTTCATGACCCACGCCGAACGCGTCTATACCCGCAACCAACTGCTGGACCACGTCTGGGGCGGCAACACCTACGTCGAAGAACGCACCGTCGACGTGCATATCCGCCGACTGCGTCGCGCGCTTGAACCGGTGGTGCTCGATGGCATGGTGCAGACCGTGCGCGGCGCCGGCTACCGCTTCTCGGCCACGCTCTGAGCGTCACGCCATCGGCGGGGGCCTCGCCCGCACGATCTTTTGACCCGCACTCTTTCACCCTACGATTCCCATAGACTCAGCGGATGCCGAAAGACGCTCGATCCGCATGGTTCAAGACCCTCGGCCAGCTCGCGCTGGCGCTTGCGGTCGCGCTTGCGTTCGGCCTCGCCATCGGCCAGGTCTGGCCTGCGATCACCATCGCCGCGCTCGGCGTGGTCGCCTGGCATTACTGGAAACTGCGCAAGCTGCTGCTGCGTCTTACCGCGCGACAGCGCCTCACGCCGTCGACCGGCCCGGGGGTCTGGAACGAACTCGACCGCCTGCTCTATCGCGGCCAGCACGAAATGCGCACGCGCAAGCGCCGGCTGATCGACATGCTGCGCGCCTACCGCGCCGCCACCGCCGCGCTGCCCGACGCCATCGTCGTGGTCGAGCGCAACAGCCAGCGCATCCAGTGGTTCAACGAAGCCTCGACACGGCTGCTGGGCCTGCACTATCCGACCGACCTGGGCGCGGCGCTCAGCGATCGCCTGCAGCCGCTGCCGATCGCGCATTGGCTGACCGGCGGGCGCCACGCCGAACCGTTGCTCGATGCCGCATCGCCCGTGCAGCCGGATCTGCGCCTGAGCCTGCGCCTGATTCCGTATTCCGACGAACTGTGGCTGCTGATCGCGCGCGACGTCAGCAAGCTCATGCACCTGGAACAGATGCGCCGCGATTTCGTCGCCAATGTCTCGCATGAATTGCGCACGCCGCTGACCGTGGTCCACGGCTATCTGGACATGCTCGACCCCGTCGAACATCCGGAATGGGCGCCGATGCTCAACGAGATGCAGCGCCAGTCGCAGCGCATGACCCAACTGGTCGAAGATCTGCTGATGCTGTCGCGCCTGGAAGCCCAGGAAGAACTGCCCGAGGAAATCGTATCGATGGCGCCGATGCTCGCGACGCTGAAGCGCGAAGCCGATGCCTTGAGCCAGCGCCGGCATACGATCACCGCCGAAGACCTCGCCGGCGTCGATCTGTGGGGCTCGACCAAGGAACTGCACAGCGCGTTCTCGAATCTCGTCGGCAACGCGATCCGCTACACCCCGGCCGGCGGCACCATCCATATCCGTTTCGCGTCGGAACGGGACGGCGGCGTGAGTCTGTCGGTGGAAGACACCGGCTACGGCATTCCCGCCGCGCATCTGCCGCGGATCACCGAACGTTTCTACCGCGTCTCCACCAGCCGCTCCCGCGAAAGCGGCGGCACCGGCCTGGGGCTGTCGATCGTCAAGCACGTGCTGAACCTGCACCAGGCCCGACTGGAGATCGAAAGCGAAGTGGGGCGCGGCAGCCGGTTCGCCTGTCGTTTCGGACGCGAGCGCATCCGCGCGCGCGACTTCGACTCTTATCCAGAAGATCACGCATGAGCACACGCCCGCCCGCACATCCTGCCAAACGCTCCCCCGGGCGCAACTCCGCGCGCGCCTCCGGACGCGTGCCGACGCAGCCCCGTCCGCTGATCGATCCGTCCCAGGATGCCGATCCGCAGCGGGATCCCGCGCTGTACCTCAACCGCGAGCTGTCGCAGCTCGACTTCAACTTCAGGGTGCTCGCGCACGCGCAGGATGCCGCGGTGCCGCTGCTCGAACGCCTGCGGTATTTGTGCATCTCCTGCACGAACCTCGACGAATTCTTCGAGATCCGCGCCGCGACCGTGCGCCAGGCGCAGGATTTCGGGATGCCGCCGGCCGCCGACGGCATCCCGCACGGAACCCTGCTCAAGCGCATCCACGATCGCGCCGCCGAACTGGTGGACGCGCAGTACCGCTGCTGGAACGAAGTGCTGCGCCCGACCCTGCACGACTCCGGCGTGCGCGTACTGCACCGGCAGGACTGGAATGCGCGCCAGACCCGCTGGCTGCGCGCGTATTTCCGCGACGAAATCATGCCGGTGCTGTCACCGCTGGGTCTGGACCCGGCGCACCCGTTCCCGAAGATCCTCAACAAATCGCTCAACGTCGTGGTCGTGCTGAAAGGTAAGGATGCGTTCGGTCGCGCCGGGCATCTCGCCATCGTGCGCGCCCCGCGCTCGCTGCCGCGCATCATCCAGCTGCCCGAACGCGCCTCCGGCGGCGAGCACGATTTCGTGTTCCTGTCGGCGGTGCTGTCGGCGTTCGTCGACGAATTGTTCCCCGGCATGGAGATCAAGGGCGCCTACCAGTTCCGCGTGACCCGCCATTCCGACCTTGAAGTCGATGAGGACGATGTCAAAAACCTGCGTACCGCCCTGCGCCTTGGGCTGGAGCAGCGCCACTATGGCCAAGCGGTCCGGCTCGAAGTGTCGTCCGGCTGCTCGGATTACCTTTCCGGCTTCCTGCTCAAGCAATTCAACCTGCCGGCGCAGACCCTGTACCGGGTGCAGGGG
>JAYUUH010000490.1:0-2952 GCA_043754745.1 Lysobacter sp. | reverse complement strand
ACTCACGCTGGAGCACGCGTTCCGCGAGTCCGGCGACGATCCGGCGCTGGCCGATCCGGCCTACGACGTGTTCTACGCCGAGCGCAATCGCGTGGAATGCTATCCCGACGCGATCGACGCATTGGCGCGGATCAGCGCGAAGCTGCCGGTGGCGGCGCTGACCAACGGCAACGCCGACCTCGCCGCGATCGGGCTCGATCACCATTTCGCGTTCGCGCTGGGCGCGTGCGAACACGGCGCCGCCAAGCCCGACCCCGGCATTTTCCTCGCGGCCTGCGAACGCCTCGGCTGCGCGCCGGGCGAGGTGCTGCACGTCGGCGATCACATCGAGATGGACGTGCTGGGCGCCGCGCGCGCCGGCCTGCGCACCGCATGGGTGCACCGCGACGACGCCCGCGCGCAGCATCCGCACTGGCCGCACGCCGACATCGCGCCCGATCTGATCGTCGCCGACATGGCTGCGCTGGCCGATCTGCTGGATGGCATGGCCGACCGCATGTCCGCTGACAAGCCCGATGCCGCGAACGATCCGGCCCACACCGCAACGACTTCCCACGGGATCCGCACATGACCGCCCTGCCCGGCCTCATCGCCACCGCCGATGCTCCCCAGGCATCGGACACCCTGCCGCTGCACGTGGTGACCGCAGGCGCGTTCGCCGACTGGTCGGCGCGCCAGTCGCCCGCGCTGCAGGTCTGGCTGGAAGCACAGCACTTCACCGCCGCCGCCGGCAGCTACGCGCTGCTGCCCGGCAGCGATGGTCTGGCCGGCGCGGTGCTGGGCATCGGCGATGCCCACGATCCATTCGCCTACGCGCACGCGCCCTACGCGCTGCCCGTCGGCGACTGGCGCCTCGCCGATCCGCTCGACGCCGCCGCGACCGCCGCGCTGCAGCTGGGCTGGGGCCTCGGCAGCTACCGTTTCACCCGCTATCGCGACGCGACCCGCGCACCGGCGCGGCTGGTCTGCGATATCGACGCCGACACCGCCGCGCAGCTCGCGGCCTGTCTCCGCACCCGCGACCTGATCAACACCCCGACCGAGCACATGGGCCCGGACGAAATGGAAGCGGTCGCGCGCGACATCGCGCAGACCCACGGCGCCGACATCGACGTGCTGGCCGGCGACGATCTGCTGACCCACAACTTCCCGGCGATCCATGCGGTCGGCCGCGCCTCGCACCGCGCGCCGCGGCTGATCGTGCTGCGCTGGGGCGACGCTGCGCATCCGCACATCGCCATCGTCGGCAAGGGCGTGTGCTTCGACACCGGCGGCCTCGACATCAAGGCCGCCGCCGGCATGCGCAACATGAAGAAGGACATGGGCGGCGCCGCGCACGCGATCGCGCTGGCCGAACTGATCATGGCGCGCAAGCTGCCGGTGCGGATCACCCTGCTGGTGCCGGCGGTGGAGAATGCGATCGGCCCGAACGCCTATCGCCCCGGCGAAGTCATCGCCACGCGCAAGGGCATCAGCGTCGAGATCGACAACACCGACGCCGAAGGCCGCATTGTCCTGTGCGACGCGCTGACCTACGCCGCCGAACAAGCGCCGCAGCTCATCCTCGATTTCGCGACGCTCACCGGCGCCGCGCGGATCGCACTCGGCCCCGACCTGCCGGCGCTGTTCAGCAACGACGACGCGCTCGCCGACGATTGGCTCGCCGCAGGCACGCGCGGTTTCGACCCGCTGTGGCGGATGCCGCTGCACCGTCCGTATCTGCGCTATCTCACCAGCGGCATCGCCGATCTCGCCAACAGCAGCGCGACGACCATGGCCGGCTGCATCACCGCCGCCCTGTATCTCGAACGTTTCGTGCCCGCGGAGTTGCCGTGGGCGCACCTCGATGTCTACAGCTGGAACGACAGCGACCGGCCCGGCCGCCCCGCGGGCGGCGAAGCGCAGGCGCTCCGCAGCTGTTACGCGATGCTGAAGGCGCGCTTCGGCTGAACGGTATTCCGGGTAGAAGCCGGCGCCCGCTTGCTTGGTCTTGCCGCCGGCCACACCTCGTTCCATTCGACACGAACACAGGATTTCCATGAAGACGACCTCTCCCCGTCGCGCCTTCGTCGCCGCCGTCGCGCTGGTCGCGTGCGTCGCGTTCGCCGTCGGCGCGCAGCCTGCGCGCAAGCCCGTGACGAACCCGGCGAACGCCGCCACGCCCGCGGCGCAGCGGGCGGTGCTGGTGATGGGCGATTCGCTGTCGGCCTCGTACGGGCTCACCGCGTCGCAGGGGTGGGTGTCGTTGACTGCGCAGAAGATCGCGAAGGAAAAACCCGGCTGGCGCGTGATCAACGCCAGCATCAGCGGCGAAACCACCGCCGGCGGCGCGGCGCGCATCGCGGCCGAACTCAAGCGCCACAAGCCGGCCGTGGTGGTGATCGAACTCGGGGCCAACGACGGCCTGCGCGGACTGCCGCTGGCGCAGACGCGCGCGAACCTCGCGAAGATGATCACGGCCGCGCAAACCGCGAATGCCAAAGTGTTGCTGATCGGCATGCGCCTGCCGCCGAACTACGGCCCCGATTACACGCGGGGCTTCGAGCGCGCGTTCCGCGAACTCTCGCAGCAGCACAGGACCGCGTTCCTGCCGTTCCTGCTCGAACCGGTCGCGATGGACGACCGCGCGTTCCAAGCCGACCGCCTGCACCCGACCGCAGCGGCGCAGCCGAAACTCCGCGACCACGTCTGGCCCGCGCTGGCGCCGCTGCTCAAGTAAAAATTCCGTTTCAGCTGGCGCATGCGCGCACGATCGAGCGTGATGAGATCGGGATCGCAGGCGTGCGGCATCGCATCGGGATTCCGCACACATCCGGAAATCTTTTTTCGCGCGCTGCATCCGTAGCCCGCGAGTCCCCGTAATTGGGTTCATACCGGTCTTCCGCGCAACCTCCGTGCCGTCCTCCCCGGCGCGGAAGACCGGTAGTTTTTTGGGATTCAGGCAGCAGATGT
>JAYUUH010000489.1:0-8826 GCA_043754745.1 Lysobacter sp. | reverse complement strand
TGCGCGAACTCGAATTCGAACGCGCGTGGCCCGCGGCGCTGCATTTCGTCGGGCCGATGCTGTGGAGCCCGCCGGACATCGGCGCAACACCGCCAGACAAGGATGCGGTGAACGTATTGGCGACGCTCGGCACGCACCTGGACTGGGCCAAGCAGCGCATGGGCGAACATCTGGAAACTCTGGCGCAGACGATGCCATCGATCCGCCTGCACTTCAGCGATGGCCGACTGGACGCGGGTTCGGATGCGGCGCATCGCGCGCTGCATCGTCACGCCTGGGTCGACTATCCGTCGTGGGTGCCGCGGATGCGCGCGGTGCTGCATCACGGCGGCGCTGGGGTGATGTGGGAATGCCTGCGCGCCGGCGTTCCCGCGCTGGTGCTGCCGAACGACTACGACCAGTTCGATCATGCCGCGCGGCTGCAGGCCGCCGGTGTCGCACTGCGCCTGCGTCATCCGCGCGAGATCGAACCCGCACTGCGACGCCTGCTCGACGGCGACCATGGTCTGCGTCCAGACCGTTTCGTCGAAGCGCTGCGCCCCGGACGGGCCGAGGCGCAGGTGGTGGCGCTGGTGCGGGCACGATTCGGCGTTCGCGATTGAGGCTCTGAAACTCAGGCGCGGCTCGCGACCGTCGCGCCGACGCCCACGCTCGCCTTCGGCATGTAT
The DNA here is from genome assembly GCA_043754745.1 of Lysobacter sp. Taxonomy (GTDB): domain Bacteria; phylum Pseudomonadota; class Gammaproteobacteria; order Xanthomonadales; family Xanthomonadaceae; genus Lysobacter_I. The sequence goes on along the minus strand of JAYUUH010000489.1, from coordinate 8,158 downwards.
TTGCGATTGAGCCACGCGCCGATCACGAACGACAGCGATAGCGGCAGGAACCAGGCGACGAGGTGATACCAGCCCGGCGGATCGATGCCGATCGCGCGGATCAGGCGGTCCAGACCGATCGCGAGGAACGCGATGTGGGTGGCCACGCCGCAGCCGATCATCGCCGAGTAGTGCTCCTTCAGCCACCAGCGCGCGGTGTCCATCGGCCGCGCGCGACGCATCAGCATCTGCACGCCGGTGATCGTGCCGACGGCGCTGAAACCCATCAGCAGCGCCTGCGACATGTTCATGCCGATGACGAACACAACCGCCGAAGCGGCGAGATTGATCAGCGCCACCGCAAGATAGGCGTTGTCGCGGAACGCAGCCTGGTCGCGCTTGCGCTTCACCGCGCGCCAACCCACCCACATCGCGGTCAGGGTGATCACCACCAGATACGCCAGGAACGTCGCGATGCCGGGTTTGCCGCGGTCGGCGATGATCGCCGCCATCGGCACCGCGGTGACGACGATGCCGAGCATCGCGATCATGTAGATTTTGCCGACGCGCAGATGCAGCGGCGCGCCCTTCTTCGCGAACGCCGCGATCCAGAACGTGATCAGTGCGACCAGACCGCAGAGGCCGTGGACGAGGAGCAGGGATTGATAGGCGGTGTCCATGGCGTTGCTCGGAAGGCGATGAGGCGATGAACACAGTCTCCGGATCCGGGCCAGGGACGGGCACCTGCCCGCAGTCATCCTCTGGGGGTGAGAAAAGTCACCTTCGGCGTTCGGCCGCTTCCGCATGCACATCGTCGCTGCCATGCTGCGCCCATGACGACCCCGCACCGCACCGGCTACCGCCTGCAACCGCACGACGGCACCTATGCCCAGCGCCTGTTCGCGCCGCTGAACCTCGCCGCCTACGTCACCTGGCTGGCGGTGAGCCTGGCGGTGATCGATCAGGACAAGCTGCGCGCCGCGGAGCCCGCCCTGTGGATCCGCGAATGGGGCGGCGTCGCCGCGCTATTGGCGATGCTCGCGCTGTTCGTCGTGTCCGCCTCGCGCCGCGACGGGGACGACACCCCGCCCTGGAACGTCATCGCGCAGGGGCTGCTGGTGGTGCTGGCCGAGTGGCTGCTGCTTGGCGGACAGACCGCCGTGCTGCTGATCGTCGTCGCCGGGCAGGGCGTGCTGTTGTTCTCGACGCGGACATTCGTGCTGTGCATGCTCGCGTTCAACGCGGCGATCGCGGCGATGTGGATCGGGCGCACGGATTCGTTCTTCGACCTGCTGCTGTCGCTGCTGTCGATCTTCGGCTTCCAGGCGTTCGCGGCCCTGACCGGGCACTACGCCGGCAGCCGCGAACGCGCCCGCGAACATCTCGCGCGGATCAATGCCGAACTGCTCGCCACCCGCCGCTTGCTGGAAGAGTCCGCGCGCGCCGGCGAACGGCTGAAGCTCTCGCGCGAACTGCACGATGTCGCCGGCCACAGCCTCACCGCGCTCAAGCTCAATCTGGCGCGACTGGCGCGCGATCCCGCGCTCGCCGGGCGCGAGGAACTGCTGGTGTCCTCAGCGCTGGCCGACGACCTGCTCGGCCAGATCCGCCAGGTCGTCGGCACGCTGCGCGCGCACGATGGTTTCGATCTGCGCGCAGCCCTCGAAGCCCTGGCGCAGCCGATCCCCGGCGTGCGCATCGCCATCGACATCGAAGACGGGCTGCGCGTGGACGACATCGAACAGGCCGAAACCCTGCTGCGCTGCGCGCAGGAAGCGATCACCAATGCGCTGCGCCACGGTCGCGCGGGCGGGATCCGCATCGCCCTGCATCGGATCGACGGCGCGCTGACCCTGTCGGTCGCGAACGATGGCCTCGCCCCGGCGCGGATCGACTTCGGCAACGGCCTCACTGGCATGCGCGAGCGCCTCGATGCGGTCGGCGGTACGCTCGAGATCGCGACCACGCCGCCACGTGGACTGCAGGTGATCGCACGCATTCCTCTCGTCCACGGCTTGGAGCACGGCGCATGACCGCGCCGCGCGCCGTCCGCATCGCATTGTGCGACGACCAGGCGCTGGTGCTGCGCGGACTGTCGAGCCTGCTCGCCGACCTCGGCGTGGAGATCGCGCTCGAAAGCACCGACGCCGAACGCCTGCTCGCCGCGCTGCCGCAGCGGCCGGTGGACCTGATCGTCAGCGACATCCGCATGCCCGGACTCGGCGGACTCGGCCTGCTGCGCGAACTCCGCGCCCGCGGCGACGCCACCCCGGTGATCCTGCTGACGACGTTCGACGATCCGAATCTGATGATCCAGGCCGTGGATGCCGGGGCGCAGGGTTTCCTGCTCAAAGATGCCTCGCCGGAAGACCTGAGAGCCGCGATCGTGCGCGTCGCGGCCGGCGAAACCCTGCTGCAGCCCGTCAGCCTGGGGCCGGTGCGCGCGGCCTGGGCCGACCACCCCTCCGCCGACACCGGCGTGCGCCTCACCGAACGCGAGCGTTCGATCCTGCGCCTGGTGGCCGGCGGTTACTCGAACAAGGAAATCGCGCGCAGCCTGCATCTGTCCGAAGGTACGGTGAAGAACTACATGTCCGAAGTGCTGGTGAAACTGGATTGCCGCGATCGCACGCATGCGGTGCTGAAAGCGATCACGCAGCGGCTGCTGTAGCGCGGCGGCCGTTCGCTTTCAGGCGTCGGGAGGCTCCGGGGAGAGCTCCCCGAAATCCTTGTAGATGTCCCACATCGTTTTCATCAATACGAAGCCCGGACTGAGCCAGCCGGAGCGATCCATGACATCGGACGCGGACTGCCATTGCGCACGCGTCAACTCCAGCGCCTGATAGTCCGACACCTTGGCGCACCCCATCATCCAATGATCGAAATGGCGTTCGTCGGTGTCCACCGCCTGCAGCAACACGATCTCGGCGTGCCTGGGGTCCAGGCAGATCTTCGCGTAGATTTCGTCGACATTCTCCGGCGGCCCTTCCAGGCACTGCACGAACAGGCCGTTCGAATACAGCAGCACCCCGGTGATCCCCAGCGCCGCATTGCGCTCGCGCGCCGTATACAGCAGCGACACCAGACGCAGTCCGTCGAACTCGACGGATTGTCGGCTGGCATAGACCAGTTGTTTGATCCGCATCCACGACCTCGTGATGTTGGGAACCGCCGTCGAAACGGGTGTCCGGAAATTCGCATTCGCCGCGGCAGCGGGAGCATCGACCGGATCGCGGTCGATGTATTCCCTTCCACGGGGCAAGGATATCAGCGCAGCATCGCATGGACACGCATGAAAGCGTTTTCAGCCGGAAGCGTCATCGCCAGGATTTCCGGAAAGCGATCGCAGCGGATCGGCATGCAGGATCGTCCCGCCCGCCGATCAATCCCGCAGCCAACGCAACATCCGCGGATATCGCACCGGCCCGCAGTCGGGCGTGAAACCCGGCGCGGCCGTCATTCCACTCTCGCACAGCCCTCTCAATCCCGGATACACGCCGAACGCATACATCTGCAGCAGGTCGCCGGACTTGCCGTGGTAGCCGCCCGCGTGGATCAGCACGTCCGCCGGGAGGCCCAGCTCGACCACAGCGGCCCAGGCCCATGCCATCGCTTCCGGTTCGCCCGCATGCTCGACTTCGGCGGCGTTCGGCTGATCCTCGTGCGCCTCACGGCGCAGCGCCGCCGGGAGCACCGCGAGATGCCCCGCTTCATGCAGCAGATCGCCTGGCCAGACGAGTCTGTCGGGATCGACCGCGATGCCGCCGCTGCGCAGCGCAATGCCCGGAAGAAACGTATCCGCGGGTAGCGGTGCTTCGCAGATGTCGATGCCGACCTGCGCGATGAATTCGAAGATCGGCCTGAAGAATGCTTCGTGATGCATGATGTCGATCCCGGGTCGCGACGCGCCAGCGCGATTCTATCGGGCATCCCCGTGCGCATCGCCTTGCCTTTCCTGGGTCAGAACAGCCCGATCCCGACGACTCAGGATCACCAGCGCGATCCCGCCCACGATCGCGACCGCAGCCGCCGACAACCGCAGCGTCATCGCTTCGCCGAGGAACAACACCGCGCCCCATGCGGCGATCAGCGGCACGCTCAACTGCACGGTCGCCGCATGGGTCGATTTCAGCGCCGGCAGCGCCGTGTACCAGATCGCATAGCCGAGTCCCGACGTCAGCGCCCCCGACGCCACGGCATAACCGATGCCCGCAGCGTCGAATGTCGCTCCGCTGGACATCAGGAGGCTCAGGGCCAATGCGAACGGCACCGCGCGCAGGAAGTTGCCCGCGGTCACCCGCGTCGGATCGCCGGTGCCCTTCCCGCGCAGCGAATACGCACCCCACGCGATGCCCGCGCACAGCATCAATCCCGCCGAGGGCAACGGTGGCGCCGCCAGCCCCGGCAGCAGCAAAGCCACCAGACCGGCCAGCGCCAGCATCACGCCGAGGCATTGCAGAAACGTCAGGCGTTCGCCCCGCCACAGACCATGACCGATCATGGTCGCCTGCACTGCGCCGAACAGCAGCATTGCGCCGGTGGCCGCAGGCAGATGAAGATAGGCGAACGAAAATCCGGCGGCGTAAGCGAACAGTGCGGATGCGGACATCCAGTTGCCGGCTCCCGCGTGCTTCGACGCGCGCGAGCGAACGACCAGCCACAGCACCAGCGCGCCGGACAGCAGTCGGATCGTCGTGAAACTCGCGGCGTCGATGCGGGTGTAGTCCAGCGCCGCCCGGCACAGCAGCGAATTGCCGGCGAAGGCGAGCATCGCGAGCGTGGTCGGCAGCAGAACCCGCAACGGCGGCATCACGATGCGCCGATCCCATGCAGGAACGCCGGACAGAAGATTTCCGGCGCTGCCGCCGACCGACGGCCGCTGCGCAGGCGCCTGCGGCGCGAAGGAAGCCGGCGTAGCCGACGGCCGTCCATGCTGCCTATACTCCGCCCGCAGGGGATCTCATCACCATCAAGGACTCGATCATGAAGAATTTCCGGACAAGTCTGCTGTTCTCTGGCCTGCTGTTGCTGATCGCCTCGCCGATCGCGAGTTCGCAGGACGGATGCGCCTTCTGCGAGCTGCAGTTCCGCCAGTGCGTGCGCAGCGGCACCAGCGTCGATCTGTGTTGGACGCAGCGCGAGGAGTGTTACGTCATGAACGGCTGCATGGCGCCCTGAAGCGCATCCGCCCGCGGCAACCGCTGCGCGCATCCGAGGGTGCGCGCAGTGTTCCCGGCAGCGGCATCGATCTATGCCTCGGATGCGTATGCGCCCTTGTTCGCGGCGATGAACGCGTTCAATCGACCGAGCAGACCTGCGCTGAGGTTGCGGACGACGAAGCCGAAGGTTTCGTCCGGCCCGTCGATCGGATGGATGTCCGCCAACACCAGACCGCCCTCGACGTCCTTGCCGTAGGTGTCGCGGAGATAGCGATTGCTGACGTCGCCCTCGCCGAATGCATCGACCTCGCGGTTCGCGAGCAAAGTCTTGACCACGTATTCCTGCGGATCGTGCTGACCCACCGCGACCTCGTCGACGTACAGCAGCGTGCAGTCGGGATAGCGCGCCTGCGCGTCGATATCGGCGGTCGAACCGCGGGTCACGACGATCTTCTTGCCCACGAGCGCGGCGTGATCATCGAATACCGGTTGCTCGGCGCTGCGCACCAACAGCGAGCGGTCGACACGGAAATAAGCGTCGCTCCACGACCCGCCTTCGCCCACGTACCGCGAATCCAGCTTGGTGATGCCGGCCGCGGCGATGTCGCACACATCCATGGCCGGCAACGCCCAGATGCCATCGAACGTACGATCGATCATGTCGAGCGCGAGCCCTTCGCCCACGGCAAAACGGGACAGGAACGCCACGTCCAAGCCGACGAGATCGCCGGCTGCGTCCTTGAAACAGACCGGCGCGAATCCGCCGTAGGTGCAGACCGTCAAGCGGCCGGAATGGAGCGTCGTCGCCGCCGCGGTGTCATCGATCATCGTGATCTCCTGATGCAGGCTCGAAGCGCTGCTGGATGGTCACGCATCATAGTCCTGAAGAAGACACGTTGTTTTTTGCATGCCCGGCGAACCCGATCCCGGCCTACGCGCCTTCGGCGGACGGTGTCTCGGGCGCGCATTCGATCCTCTGGCTGATGCGGAACACATGCCCATCAGGATGACGGATATGCATTTCGCGCACGTTCCACGGCATGTCGGTGGGCGGCCAGGTCACCTCGATGCCGTGTTCGATGCATTCGCGATGCACTGCGTCCACATCGTCGACCCAGACCGACATCCAGACGCCGCTCTCGGCCGCCTCGTCCGATCCGGGGCCGAAGGTCGCGGCACGGCCGCCCGCACCGCGCCCGCCCTGCCCATCGAGGCACAGGAAAATCTCGAAATGCCCGTTGTTCACGCCGCCGAAACTGGGCGGCGCCCCCCACTCCCAACCCTTATTCCAACCGAGCGTCCCGAACCACGCGAAACTCTGCGCCATATCAGAGACGTTGAGGATCGGGGTGATGTGTTTGACTTGCATCGCATGCATCCCATCATTGAAAGAAGTTCATCGACCACGACGCATAGGCTCAGGAAACAAGCAAGCGGCTGTCTGATCAGCGACTGACATCGCACAGCCTGACCACCCGCTTTTGCCCTTCAACGCTTGCGCTTTACCGCCTTGGCCGTTCCGAAGCACGTCGACTTGTCCATCGACGAGCAGGTCAAAAAAGCGCGGCCCTTGGTCGGCATCACGAACGCGCTGGACTTCGTGCCGACCGGAGACAAATTGCCTCGACAGTCGGCTTTGCCGTTCGTGGCTTTCACCGTACTGGTCAGTCGATACATGTCGCTCGACACCTTGGTGATGACATAGGTTTTCACCAGCCGTTCTTCGGCGCTCTGCATCATCACCATGCCGTCGGCGCGATAGGTGAAGCGCTCCGGGCAAACGCCCTCCATGGGGTTCCACTCCCACTCGCCGATCACGCTGAATCCACCGCGATCCGCGGCCATCGCCGAAAGCGGAAGCAGCACCGCCGCAAGAAAGAAAGCAAGACGCATCGTGTGATCCTTTTCGTCGAAGAAACCAAGTCAATGATGCCGCACAGGCAAGTTTCGCAGGGTGGAGTGAGCGCAGCGATGCCCACCATAGCAATGCCCACTATAGCGATGCCCAACACCACGACGCATCAGATCCGGAGACCACCGAGCGGCACCGGTTTGTTCGTGGTGGGCATCGCCGCGCTCAGCCCACCCCACGCGCTGCGGAGCCCTCCTGCCTCGCTGCCGCTTCGGCAGCGCTGGGGCTTGCCGATCCCTGCGTTCGCCGCCAACGCCGCACGATCCATTCGGCCACGAAGCAGTTGAGACAGAACCCGAGCCAGGTCACCGTCGCCGCCTCGAACTCGCTGGGATTGCCGTACATCAGGTAGGCGGGAATGAAATACAGGCGCGTCGTCGATAGCGACAAGCCGATCGCGTAAGCACGGACCACCCAGGCGCGATGCTGATCGATCCGCCGCCGTACCGCCGCCCGCCAGGCAAGCGCCAAGGCAACGAGCATCGCCAGCGCAAACAGCACCATCGCCGCACGTTTGACGTAGCCGCCACGCAGCGGGAACAGGAACTCCACCCCCAGCCCGGTCGCTGCGGCGATCAACCCGCAGACGATGAAGACGCGTCCCGAAACCCGATGGATCTTCGGCCAGTAGCGGCGGATCGATGGGATGAACTGCAGCGGCCCCAGCAGCATGAACACTGTTCCGGCCAGGATGTGGATCGCCGGCAACCAAGGCTGTTGCGCATAGATCATGAAGACCGGGTCGGCGACCGGCTGACCCGTGATCAAGGCTTGGCCGGTGATCATGAATCGCATGAACCCCGAAAAGACCACGATCCCGCCGTACAGCCATAAAAGGATCGGCACCCAGCCGACCGTGAGCTTCCTACCTGTCGAATCCATTCATCGACTCCACGAATTCCCCGCCCGGGATCGTACTACACCTGTTGGGCGTCATTGCGACCGCAGTGCGAGCGAAAAAATGCCTGGATAGTCTCGTAGGGTGGGCTGAGCGCAGCGATGCCCACCATCCCGACGCATCAGACCCCGAGAACATCGAGCGGCACCGGCGCTTTATGGTGGGATTGCGTTGCGCTTACCGAACCCTACGGGCTAGCCGCTTTGTTAC
>JAYUUH010000488.1:0-2961 GCA_043754745.1 Lysobacter sp. | reverse complement strand
ATAGCCTGAATGCGACAATCCACAGCAACAGCGGCATCGCGGACTGCGATGATGGTTACGCTTTACTGCGGATCGGCTCAAGGCGTCTTGAAACCGATGCCCGGATGCGGCTGGCAGAGCATCGACACGATTCAAGGGCACGACCTGACTTCCGAGGTCAGTCGCTCACCAAGGTGACGCTGAGCGTCACTTTTCGTCCCCCTTGAAACCGTGACACTAACCTCATCCTTGAATACACGTTCGCGACCGCGTTCCGGTCAATAATGTTGGCACGGCTTATGCATACACTTCTCTTGCACGTGCTCGGTAGCACGGGCGCCTACAGACCGGATTCGATGGCAACGCGGCACGTGAACAATTTCAGCCACACCACCAACGCCACACCACTCCCGAGGGATCTCCCATGAAGAAGCAGCAAGGTTTCACCCTGATCGAACTCATGATCGTCGTCGCGATCATCGCCATCCTGGCCGCCATCGCCCTCCCGGCTTATCAGAACTATGTCGCCAAGTCGCAGTCCACCTCCGGCCTGGCCGACATTCGTGGCGGCGTGACCGCCTTTGAAGAAGGCATCCAGAGCGGCAACCGCACGGGCGCTGCGGCACTTCCTGACGTCGGCCTGGCCAACACCACCCGCTGCACCGTCGGCGTCACCGGCAACTGGGCAGACGCCTCGGGCCAGACCATCACCTGCAAGCTGAAAGGCAACCCGAACGTCGCCACCAAGACGATCACCCTGACCCGCAATGCCACCGGCCAGTGGAATTGCACCAACGACATTGGCAACCTCAATTACGAGCCGAACGGCTGCCGTCCGTAATTGCTTGTGTTTTGACTACTCGATTTGTTTCCCGGGAAATGGGTGCTTCGGCACCCATTTCCTTGTCAGGCAAAGGATGCACGGCCTGAACGATATGCATTGCTAGCCCACCGCAGTCTCCACAGAGATGGTTGCAGTCATGAAGACAAGACCTGCACAACATCATGGATTCACTCTCATCGAGCTGATGATCGTCATTGCGATCATTGCAATCCTGGCGGCAATCGCACTGCCCGCTTACCAGATCTATGTAGGCCGATCCCAAGCCACTGCCGGCCTGGCCGATATGCGCGGAGGCGTGGTGACTTTCGAAGAACGCATCCAGAACGGCAACAACGTTGGCAGCCCCGCGGATGCAACCGAGATAGGTTTGCCGCTCAATACCGTGCGATGCAGCGCCATCAGCCCAACCGGAAATTGGACCGCCGCCAATGGCCAGACCATTGCCTGCACACTCGCCGGTAATCCCGGCGTGGCAGGCAAAACCCTGACCCTGACCCGGGACAGTGAGGGACGTTGGAGTTGCACCACGACCGTCGATGCGCTTTATCGTCCTAACGGCTGCTCCTGAGGAGAGACCGTCAATATCACGCTGCAGCGGACTCGATCCATTCCGCCGGTGCGTCAGGGTACCCTCGCAATATCGACCTAGCGAGTTGGAAGGCGGCCCACATCCTGCTCCACGACAAATGCCTCCAGCGGCTGCAAGCGCCCTAGCTTAGAACCTGTTCCCGGGCCTTGAACAGAAGCGGTACTATTTCCCGAAACTTCATGCCGTTTCGATGTTATTGTCGGGAGTGCATGATCCACTTGGGGTCTGCCGGGCGAGGGGCTGCAGAATTGAACGTTGCTCACACATCCAATCTGATCGGCATCACCGGAATCGCCCGGCGACTGGTGCTGGATGGCGCATTGGACGAGACCGCCGCCCGCGAGGCGCTCGATGCCGCCACGCGCGAGCGCAAGCCGATCGCCAATTATCTGCGTGAACACAAGCTGGTGACGCCGCCGCAACTGGCCGCCGCCAACTCCATCGAATTCGGCATGCCGCTGTTCGATCCCACGGTCATGGATCCCAGCCAGAGCGCGATCCGCCTGGTCAAGGAAGAACTGCTGCAGAAACACCACGTGCTGCCGCTGTTCAAACGCGGCGGGCGACTGTTCGTCGGCGTCTCCGATCCGACCAACACCGCGGCCCTCGACGAGGTGAAGTTCCACACCAATCTGCTGGTGGAACCGATCCTGATCGATGAGGACACCATCAAGCGCATCATGCAGCTGTGGATGGAGTCCAGCGACGCCCTCGGCTACCTGGACGACGCCGAGGGCTTGGACAATCTCGATGTCTCGAGCGGAGACGACGAACCCGGCAGCGACGGCGGCATCGACAGCAAGAACGACGACACTCCGGTCGTGAAGTTCATCAACAAGGTACTGGTCGACGCGATCCGTCGCGGCGCCTCCGACATCCACTTCGAGCCCTACGAAACCGACTACCGCGTACGCCTGCGCATCGACGGCATCCTCAAGCAGGTCGCGAAGGCACCGGTCAAACTGAGCCAGCGCATCGCCGCGCGGCTGAAAGTGATGTCGCAGCTGGACATCGCCGAAAAGCGCGTGCCCCAGGACGGGCGCATCAAGCTCAACCTGTCGAAGACCCGACAGATCGACTTCCGCGTCAGCACCCTGCCGACCCTGTTCGGCGAGAAGGTCGTGCTGCGTATCCTCGACGGCAGCGCGGCCAAGCTCGGCATCGAGAAACTCGGTTACGAGCCTGCCCAGCAAACACTGTTTCTCGACGCGATCAAGAAACCCTACGGCATGGTGCTGGTGACCGGCCCCACCGGCTCCGGCAAGACCGTGTCGCTGTACACCGCGCTGGGCATCCTCAACGAGGAAGAGCGCAATATTTCCACGGTCGAGGATCCGGTGGAAATCCGTCTGCCCGGCATCAATCAGGTCCAGCAGAACCAGAAACGCGGCATGACCTTCGCTGCGGCGCTGCGCAGCTTCCTGCGCCAGGATCCCGACGTGATCATGGTCGGCGAAATCCGCGACCTGGAAACCGCAGAAATCGCGATCAAGGCGGCGCAAACCGGTCACATGGTGCTGTCCACGCTGCATACCAACGACGCGCCGCA
>JAYUUH010000487.1:0-2976 GCA_043754745.1 Lysobacter sp. | reverse complement strand
CTCACGGATGGCGCGATCACCGGCATTTCGTTGCCCAGGGGCGTGAAATTCCGCATCGAGATCACAGGCGCCTCGCCGGCGTGGCGTTCGGCGCAGATCGCCATCAGATAATCCGCGGTCGGCCGGTACTGCCAGAAACTCCAGCGATCGGCGTGGTCCTGCAGTTCCGGATCGATACTCATGCTCACCGCGCTGTGATGCGGAAACGCGAAGCTGAAACGGTCCAGCGGCAGCGACAGGCCCATGCCGCGCGCTTTGATGTAGGACTCCTTCAAGGTCCAGTATTCGAAGAAGCGATCCTGTTGCCGGTCCGGGTCGACGCGCGCGAGCTCCGCGACTTCGGTCGGGGAGAAGAAACGCTCCGCGACGTCGAGCGATACGGCGCGTGCGGCGATGTTCTCGACATCGACCCCCAGTTCGCGGCCGCGGGTTACGGCAAGCGCGATCAGGCCGCGGGTATGCGAAAGGTTGAAGGAAAGACCGCGAACCTGGACTTCGGCGTCAACGATAGCGCTCGCGATCACCGGCCGGCCATAGGCATTCTTTGAAAACGCCCAGTGCTCAGGGGCGATCCGCGCATAGCGCGAGAGCACCATGCGCACCATCGCTCGCGTGACCAGATAGCGCTTGCGGTCGTCGGCGAAGTAGAAACGTCCTTCCTGCGCGACTTCGTCGTCGCTCAGAATCGTTCGCAGTCTGGCGAGCTGCCGGTCGTCGACGATCTCGTCGTAGTACGTGAGCCAGATATCGATATCGTGACAGCTGGCCGCCGAGGCCGCATGGGCCTTCGGCAAGAGCATGGATGCAGACATTCTTCCTATCTCGTCGGTGCATGGGTTCACTCGGAGATTGTGGCGGGAGAGTCCTGCTTTCTCCTCTCCGATCGATAACTTACTTGTCACTTTCAGGGGGCATCATGACCTGAAAGTACGGTGAATGGAAGTAAATCCGGCCAAGTCTGATGCTTACGCGGTTCGCAGCCACTCTTCGCGGAGCGTGTCCGGACGATTGGCGACAATGCGTTCGTTCGCTTGCGCGATCGCATCGTGCAATCGGACCGGTCTTCGTCCTCTCGGGCGACGTCGGATTCGTTCGCGTGAAAAATTTCCAAGAAAACGTTTGCAGAGGTCAATTGAGTAAATGCTCACGTTGACAAGATTCCGGGGAGTCTGTTTATATGCAGTGGGGAAACTGAAATTGCATAACATAATAAGCAAGTGAGATATCGAGATCGTCGTCTCCGACCGATCTCCGGGGTAAAGCCTTAAAGCCGAAGGAATTTGTGCCGTGCGCGCGGCTTCGTCGCGCCTTCTTGAAGGATCGAGCATTGGGCGTATTTGACTCAGAAGTGTCGTCTCCGCATGTCTCTGCCTCCGAGCTGGAAGCCGCCCGGCTGCCGGCCGATGCCGAGCGCCTGGCCACCGTGATCGTGGCGGCCCAGGTGCGTGCGCTGTTCGCCGATGCGCACGGCGAATACGCGCCGGCCGAACGCTTCGCCATGCTGCGCCCCTCGCATCGCCGCTGGCTGGATGCCAACCTGGGTCATCTTGAGGCGCACCGGCTTGTAGCCGTCGATCCGCTAACGGGGCATTGCCGTTTTCTCATCGACGAAGCCGTCGAAGCGCTGTGGCCGCGTTGGGACGCGGCGATGCCGGGCTGGTGCGAGAACGCCAACCATCGCGCCTATCTCACTCTGATCGAAGCTTGCCTGCGCAGGCTGCCCGAAATCCTGACGGGAGCCCTGCCCGCCACCGACGTGCTGTTCCCCGATTCGTCGATGCATATGGTCGAGGGCATCTACAAGCACAACCTGATCGCCGATCACTTCAATCGGGTGCTTGGCGACAACCTGCGTGCGGAATTCGCCGCCAAGGCCGCGCGTGGCGAGCGCGGCCTGCGCCTGCTCGAAATCGGTGCCGGCACCGGCGGTACCACCGCGGGGCTGCTGCCGATGCTGCGCGGTTTCGGCGACCTGGTCGAAGAGTATTGCTACACCGACCTGTCCAAGGCCTTCCTGCTGCATGCGCAAGAGGTTTACCAACCGGAGTTCCCGGCGCTGCGCACCGCGATCTTCGATGTGGGCAAACCGCTTTCGCTGCAGCCGATCGAGGGCAACCGCTACGACGCGGTGATCGCGACCAACGTGCTGCACGCCACTTCCGACATGCGCGAGACGGTGCGCAATGCCAAGGCACTGCTGAAGCGCGGCGGCGTGCTGCTGGTCAACGAGCTCAGCGCGTGGTCGTGGCAGACGCATTTCACCTTCGGCCTGCTCGATGGCTGGTGGCTGTACGAGGACGAGAAGCTGCGCCTGCCCGGCAGCCCGTGCCTGTCTCCGGCGCAGTGGGAATCGCTGCTGAAGGCCGAGCGCTTCCTCGATATCCGCTTCCCGGCTCACGCGGATCATGGGCTGGGCCAGTTGATGCTGGCGGCGAGAAGCGACGGCGTGGTTCGCCAGCGGCTGGCGCCAGCGGCTGCGCCCGCGAAGGCAGCGCCCCGCAAGGGCGCGCCGGTCGCCGCACCGTCTTCGCCCGCAGCGCTTGAGACGGCCTCCGCGACGACGACGTCCGTCCCCGCGACGACATCCCTGTCGACCAGCGCCTCCGCGCTGGTTGCGACCGACGATGCAGCACTGCGCGCGGCCTGCGCGCTGCTGTTCCGGGAGATGATCGCGAGCGCGCTGCGGATGGACGTGGGCGAGATCGAAACTCACAAGCCGCTGGAACAATACGGGCTGGACAGCATTCTGGTCGTGCAGCTGACCACGCATTTCCGCAAGCTTTTCCCGGGCACGCGCAGCACGCTGTTTTTCGAAGTGCAAAGTATCGACGGCCTGGTTGCGCATTTCCTGGAACACGATCGGGCAACCGTCGCGCATGCGGCTTCCGTGCACGCGGCGACCGTGCAGGCGGCTACGGTGCCGGCCTCTGCTGAGGCTGAGCTTCCATCGACGCACGTGCCGGCCGTGTCGGCGCC
>JAYUUH010000486.1:0-2982 GCA_043754745.1 Lysobacter sp. | reverse complement strand
CGACGAGGCCTTGCCCGGCCGCGTCCATCGCGTCGTCTACGAACGCATGGTCGACGACACCGAGACCGAGATCCGCCGCCTGCTGGACTACTGCGGACTGCCGTTCGAGGACGGCTGCCTGCGCTTCTTCGAGAACGAACGACCGGTGCGCACCGCAAGCTCCGAGCAGGTGCGTCGCCCGATCAACCGCGACGGCATCGACCAGTGGCGCCATTACGAGCCGTGGCTCGATCCGCTCAAGACCGCGCTGGGCGCGGTGCTGGATGTTTATCCCGCAGTACCCGATTTCCGCTCCGGCGCATGAAGGGCCGGAGATTCCAAAGCGTTCGTTACAACCCTGTTTGATCGACACCTCGTAATCAACCGCACCGATGCACCACGACCTGGGGAGAGAGCAATGCGTCAGAAACACCGAGTAGGGACCCGCAACACCGCGATCCGGCGAACGTCCGTACTGGCGAGGATGCCGCTGACCGCCGCGATCTATGTCGCGTTCGGCAGCATGGCGTTCGTCGGCGCGGCCGCCGCGCAACAGGCTGCCGCGCAGGAGGCTGAAGACACCACGCCGTCGCTGGAAACGATCACCGTCACCTCGCAGAAACGCACCGAGAACGCGCAGGACGTGCCGATCAGTCTGAACGTCATCGGCGCGCAGCAGCTCGACGAGCTGCAGGTCAACGATTTCGAGGATTTCGCCAAACTGCTGCCCAGCGTGTCGATCACGCCCAGCGGCCCGGGGTTCGGCCAGGTCTACATGCGCGGCGTCGCCAGCGGCGGCGACGGCAACCACTCCGGCCCGTTGCCGAGCGTGGGCATCTATCTCGACGAACAGCCCATCACCACCATCCAGGGCGCGCTGGATCTGCACGTCTACGACATCGAGCGCATCGAGGCGCTGTCCGGTCCGCAGGGCACGCTGTACGGCGCCAGCTCCGAATCCGGCACCCTGCGCATCATCACCCGCAAGCCCGACACCGCCGGTTTCGCCGCCGGCTACGGCCTCGAAGTCAACGCCGTCGATGGCGGTGGCATGGGTCATGTCGCCGAGGGCTTCGTCAACATCCCGATCTCCGACAACACCGCGATCCGCCTGGTCGGCTGGCAGAAGAAGGACGCCGGCTGGATCGACAACGTCTACGGCGAGCGCACCTATCCGACCTCCGGCATCACCCAGAACAACGCCGATCGCGTCGAAGACAACTACAACGATGTCGACACCGTCGGCGCGCGCCTCGCGCTGAAGATCGACCTCAACGACAACTGGACGATCACGCCGACCATCATGGGCCAGCGTCAGCGGGTCAACGGCAGTTTCGGCTACGACAACACCATCGGCGAAGACAAGATCAGCCACGCCTATCCCGAGTTCGGCGAAGACCGCTGGGCGCAGGCCGCGTTGACCGTGCAGGGCAAGATCGGCAACTTCGATCTGACCTACGCCTTCGCCCACCTCAAACGCGATGTCGATACCGATACCGACTACAGCGATTACGGCTTCTGGTACGACACTCTTCTTGGCTATGGCCAGTATTTCGTTGATGACAACGGGGCGTTCATCAATCCTGCCCAGTACATCCAGGCGCAGGACGGCTACAAGAAGACCAGCCACGAACTGCGCATCGCCTCGTCGCAGGAAAACCGCCTGCGCTTTGTCGCCGGCCTGTTCTGGATGGACCAGTCGCACGATATCGAACAGCGCTATCGCATCGACAATCTGGCATCGAGCCTGTCGGTGCGCGGCTGGGAAGACACGATCTGGCTGACCCAGCAGGAGCGCAGGGACCACGACGAAGCGATCTTCGGCGAACTTGCGTTCGACTTCACCGACAAGCTCACCGGTACCGTCGGTTTCCGCCACTTCCGCGCGGACAATGCGCTGCAGGGTTTCTTCGGTTTCGCCAACGGATATTCGTCGCAGGGCAGCCAGTTACCACAGAACCGCTACGGCGAAGCGGCGTGCATCGTGCAGTTCGGCCCGAATCCGGCCAACTGGCCGTCGTTCAACGGCGCGCCCTGCAAAGTGTTCGACAAGGACGTGCAGGAAAAGGACACGCTGGGCAAGGCGAACCTGTCGTACAAGTTCGCGCCGAACAAGATGATGTATCTCACTTGGTCGGAAGGGTATCGCCCCGGCGGCATCAACCGCCGCGGCACGCTGCCGCCGTATCTCACCGAGTTCCTGACCAATTACGAAATCGGCTGGAAAACCTCCTGGCTCGACAATCGCCTGACCTTCAACGGCGCGGCATTCCGG
Source organism: Lysobacter sp. (assembly GCA_043754745.1). Classification (GTDB taxonomy): domain Bacteria; phylum Pseudomonadota; class Gammaproteobacteria; order Xanthomonadales; family Xanthomonadaceae; genus Lysobacter_I. The sequence continues at coordinate 728 of JAYUUH010000486.1, read as the reverse complement.
CAGATCTGGGACGACTTCCAGTTCTCGGTGTTGGGGCTCAACGGCCTGACCGAAATCCGCAACGCCAACCAGGCGCGCATCCAGGGCCTGGAAATGGACGTGAACTGGGCGGCGACCTACAACCTGCGCCTGTCGGCGGGCGTAGGCTTCTACGACGGCGAACTGACCGAAGACTATTTCAGCGGCCCCGATCTGCAGGCGCCGAAGGGCACACGTTTGCCGGTCACCGCGGATTACAAGGGCAATCTCACCGCGCGCTACACCTTCGACATCGCCGATTACGAAGCCTATTGGCAGAGTTCGGTGGTGCATGAAGGCCGTCGCACCTCGGACCTGCGCATCACCGAACGCAATATCCTCGGCGACCTGCCTTCCTACAGTCTGGTCGATTTCGCCATCGGTGCGCGCAAGAACAACTGGTCGGTGGATTTCTACGTCAAGAATCTGCTCGACGAGAACGCGCAGTATGGCCGCAACGTGCAGTGTCCGGAAACCGTCTGCGCGGCGCAGGTTTATTCCGTGGCTGCCCAGCCGCGGACGTTCGGCATCAAGTTCAGTCAGGAGTTCTGAGTAAACTAATCTTCGGACGAATGAAAAGCCCCGCTTGATGCGGGGCTTTTCAATTCAGCTGTGATAGGGTTCAAGTCTCCCGAACATAGTCAGGCAATCGTCATGGATCTACCGAAGCGTGACAGCTTTCCTTCGTGGAAGGGCCTTCTCCTGCCTGT
>JAYUUH010000485.1:0-2984 GCA_043754745.1 Lysobacter sp. | reverse complement strand
GGGCGAGGCACGCCGCACGTACTTCAGCGCCTACCTCGTAGGCCTGCGGCCCTGCCGCCGGGCCGAGCCATGCCAACAGGGTTGCCGGCGGCGAATGCATGGCGCGCACGGTTGCCTCGATCACGCCGCCGGCAAGCCCGCGCCAACCGGCGTGGGCGGTGGCGATCTCGCTGCCGTCCTGGTTGCAGAACAGCACAGGCAGGCAGTCGGCGGTGAGGATGGCCAGGACCGTGTTGGGGGCGTCGGTTATTGCGGCGTCGGCGATGGGTTCGGCGGGGGAGGGAATCGGGGCTGAAGCCCCTCCTACGCGGATGGGTCTGCGATCATGGCGGAATGACCACGACCACCGATTTCGCCGCGCTGCCGCTCTCTCCCGCCCTGCTGCAGGGCATCGACACCCTCGGCTACACGTCGATGACGCCGGTCCAGGCGCAGGCGCTGCCGGCGATCCTGGACGGCCGCGACGTGATCGCGCAGGCGCCCACCGGCAGCGGCAAAACCGCGGCATTCGGCCTGGGGCTGCTGCACCGGCTCGACCCGCTCACGATCCAGACTCAGGCGCTGGTCTTGTGCCCCACCCGCGAACTCGCCGACCAAGTCGGCAAGCAGCTGCGCAAACTCGCCACCGGCATTCCCAACCTCAAGATCTCGATCCTCTGCGGCGGCATTCCGCTGGGGCCGCAGCTCGCATCGCTCAGCCACGAGCCGCACGTCGTCGTCGGCACGCCCGGCCGCATCCAGGAACTCATGCAGAAGAAAGCGCTGCAACTGGGCGGCGTGGGCACGCTGGTCCTGGACGAAGCCGACCGCATGCTCGACATGGGTTTCGAGGACGCGATCCGCGATATCGTCAAGCGCACGCCGAAGCATCGCCAGACCCTGCTGTTCTCGGCGACCTTTCCCGACGCCATCCGCGCGCTGGGGAACGCCATGCTCGGCGATGCGCTGGAAATCAGCATCGACGGCGGCGCCGAACCCGATACCATCGAACAACTGTTCTTCGAAGTGGAGCAGGACCGCAAAGCGCCCTTGCTCGCTGCGCTGCTGCTGCGCTACAAGCCGGAATCCTGCGTGGTGTTCTGCAACATGCGCAAGGACACCGAGGAAGTCGTCGGCTCGCTGGCGCATTACGGCTTTACCGCGCTAGCGCTGCATGGCGACATGGAACAACGCGACCGCGACGAAGTATTGGTGCGGTTCGCGAACCGCAGCTGCAGTGTGCTGGTGGCAAGCGACGTCGCCGCGCGCGGACTGGATGTCGAGGATCTCGGCGCAGTCGTGAACTACGACCTGCCGACCGACGCCGACACCTATCTGCACCGCATCGGCCGCACCGGTCGCGCCGGACGCAATGGCCTCGCGCTCAGCCTGTGCATGCCGCACGAGTTGCCGCGCAAGACCGCGATCAGCGAACGGCTCGGGAAACAGCTTCGCTGGGAACGCATGGAACCGCTGGCGGGACGGCCGCACAACGTGCAGCCCGCGGCGATGATCACGCTGCGCATCGATGCCGGCCGCAGCGACAAACTTCGGCCCGGCGACATCGTCGGCGCGCTGACCGGCGACGCGGGACTGAAGGTCGAGGCCATCGGCAAGATCGATGTCTATGCCACCCGCGCCTACGTCGCGATCGCGCGCGCTCAGGCCGAGACCGCACTGTCGCGGCTGCGCGCCGGCAAGATCAAGGGCCGCAAGTTCCGCGTCAACCGGCTGTAACTGCGCAGATCCCGTAGGGGCGGGCTCAAGCCCGCCGCAATGGCGCGCGCATCATGGGGTCGACCCACCGACCTGCCGGCAACAACCGGCTTCAATCATCCGATCGTCGACACGCATCGATTACCAACATCGATGGCGGGCATCGATGGCGGCAGCAACGGCGAGCTTGAGTCCGCCCTACGCGCACCCGGAATATCGGAAATAAACCTTTATTTAAGGGATTTCCGATGTCGCAGCCCATGCGACCACTCTGCGGATAATGGACAGCACGCAAAGACGACACCTCATCCACGACCGCCCGATTGCGTGCCGGGCGGACCACTCGTCTATGACCGGGAAAGCGACAGGACGTCGTTTTCCGCAGGGACGCGCTTGCCTTCGACGCGGAACGCCATGGATGGCGTTCCGGTCGCGGCGGACGGTGCAGCACGCAGGCGGCGTAAGCCGAAAAGCCGCAACAGAGTAGGCAAACAACCACAAGGAGCAACACCCATGCCCAATCTCGTACAGGAACTCAACAGTCTCGATTTCAGCGTCTACATCGGCGGGCCGCTTCAGGCTGCGGTCCAGGCCCAGCACGCCGCGTCGATGTCGCAGGTCAGTTTCATCAATGAAGTCGGCTTCACCGGCACCGGAGCGGCGAAGAAACTGCGCTATGTCGACTTCGAATACGAAAAAATGGCGCCGAATCCGACTACCGGCGTTCTGGAGCCGGTGAACGTGAAGATCAAGGTTCCCTTCCTGACCATGCTCACCATCCCGGCGCTGCGGATCGAAGAGATCAACATCGATTTCAACGCCAAGTTGACTTCGACCGAGACCTCCAACGTCTCGAGCGAATTCGCCGGTTCCGCAGAACTGAGCCTCAAATTCTGGAAGGTCAACTTCAAGGCTTCGGCTTCGTACAAGCGTTCGACCAGCACCACCTCCAACATCGAGAAGACCTACAACCTCGGCGTGAAGGTCCGCGCGGTGAACGATGATCTGCCGGCTGGTCTGGATCGCATCCTGACCATCTTCGAAAACAGCATCGTCGGCGCGTAATGCAGTGCACGGGGCCGGCTTCATGCCGGCCCCACTTCAGCCTCTTCCCAGGAAACCACAATGGCAACTCTCAACGAATATCTCGGCGGCCTCCTCAGCAGCATCACCGATGCGCGGGTGATGGCGGACGTGCAGACCGTGCAGGTCGCCGAGCAATATGCAAAGCACGACCTGCTCAAACATTTTTCGGTGCCGCGGATGCGTATCGGCGATATCGAACTGAC
>JAYUUH010000484.1:0-8935 GCA_043754745.1 Lysobacter sp. | reverse complement strand
ATTTCCTTGACTTGGGCGGACGGCTCCGATGCGGAAGGCTCGGTTGGCGCTGTATCTGGACGAAGCCCAGAAAAACCAGGCCCGGGAATGAGAACGGTTTCGCTTATCATGGCTGGAATCCTCAGCTCGGTAGTTTAAGTCCCACCCCCATGCCGGACAACCCGCAAACACCGAAGGCGTCCTGGTTTTCGCTCTCCGACCATCGTCTGGTGGCGATCAGCGGCCGCGATGCCGTGGCATTCGCGCACGCCCAGACCATGAACGATGTCGCCGCGCTGCGCGACGGGGAATGGCATTGGAATGGCTGGTTGACGCCGAAAGGACGCGTCATCGTCTTGTTCGCTTTGTTGCGTATCGATGTCGATACGTTGTGGCTGATACTCCCGGATGCAGATGCCGATGCATTCGCCACGCAGTTGCGCCGTTTCGTGTTCCGCAGCAAGGTCGCGATCGCTGTCCGGGAAGATCTGCGCGTAAGCGGCAGGCTGCAGGCCTCCGGTCTGGCCTCCGGCAATCACTGGGCCCGGGACTTTTCGAGCGGAAATCCCGGCGAAAGCGCCCGGCAGACGATCGAGCTGGATCTCAGCGGCGACCTCGGCTGCGGCGAGCCGGGCCGCAGCCTGCGGATCGGAGCCTCCGTCGAAATGCCGGTAGACAGCATCGATCCTGAGCGGCCAGACCTTGAGCGGCTGGACCTTGAACAGGCGGATATGGAACAGTCCGATCCGGAAAATGCATGCGCCCTGGCGCAATGGCGTCGCGCCGACCTCGAACATGGCTGGCCGCGCCTCGAGGCGTCCCAGGCCGAACAATGGACCCCGCAGCAACTGTCGCTGGAGCGCCTGCGCGCCTACAGCGTCAAGAAGGGCTGCTATCCGGGACAGGAAATCGTCGCGCGCACCCATTTCCTCGGCCAGGCCAAGCGTGGCCTGGCGCTGATCCGTTCGGCAATGCCACTGGCGGTCGCAGCCGATCTGTCGTCGGCCGACACGAAACTCGGCACTGTCGTGAGCACCGCTGGCGATACGGCGCTCGCGGTGGTATCGCTCGATCTTCAGGACGCCAGGCTCCAGACGAACGAAAGCCCCGCCGTGGGCGGGGCTTCGTGGAACATCCAGCCGCTGCGCGCCGGGATGGCGCGCTGAAGTCGAAAGACTTCAGAACCGCGAGCGAGACCCCATGTTCGGCTGATCCTGGTCCTGTTGCGCCTGCGTCTGCTGTTGGGACAACTGGCGTTCCTGGGTCTGTCCGAGCTGACGCTGCTCGTTGATGCGGTTCACTTCATCGAAATTCCGCTCGGCCGGCTGGGTTAACTCGTGGGTCGGCACCGCGAGGGTGCGCACCGTCGGGTTGTTCGGGTCGCCCTGGTACATGATCGCGTAGCGGCCGCCGACATCGTCGAAGCGATCGTTGCCGCGGCTCAGCACGACACCATCGATACGTTCTTTCGGGTCCAGCGTGGCGTTATCGCGCACCGCTTCGGTCTTGTAGGCGCGGAGCATCGCCGCGGATGCGCGGTGGCTCATGTCGGCGCTGTTCATGTCGATGCCGTTGTCGCCGTGCATCTTGTCGACCATGCCCTTCATGGTCATGTACTGGTCGTAATCGGGGTGCCCGGGTTCGGACGCATATTTCGGCTCGTACTTCATCACTGCACTCCTTTGAGACTGGCGGGTCTCCGGGCCCGGCGAATCGAGTTCGCGCCGGTCGGCACGGCCGATACTACACCCGACCGGCCCGAACGGTCACCGGGCGGCCGGGCTGCCCAAGATACGCCACGGCCCGATCAGCCGGCCAGGGCATCGGCCGCGGCGACGATGTCGTCGTCCGACGGAATCACCAGGAACGCAGCCCCGGCCAGCGGAGTGAAGGTGTCGGCGCCGACCACCCTGCGCAGCGGCTTGTCGCCATGGCCGCCTTCGACCAGCGCAGTGATGATGCCCTCGCCCACCCCGGCGCTGCGACGCCCTTCATCGACCACAATCACTCGTCTGGCCGTGGCGGCCTGATCCCGGATGAAGGCGTCGTTGAGCGGCACCAGCCAGCGCAGGTCGACCACCCGGGTCTTCCAGCCGTGCTTCTGTTCGATCCGGCGCGCGGCGCGCAGGCTCATCGGTACGCCGTTGCCGAAGCTGAAGATCACCAGATCATCGTTGCCCTCGCCACCGCTTCCGGCGACGCTTTGGGCGCAATAAACCCGGCCCTCGCCCAGCGTCATTGCCTGGTCCGGCGACGGATACTCGGTCAGCCAAAGGCCGTCGCCGGCTTCATACAGATCCTTGGCCATGTACAGCGCGATTGGTTCGAGGAAGGCGCAGACGCGTCCGTCCACCTTCGCCAGGGCCATCATCGTGCGCAGCATGGTCGCGGCGTCGTCGCCGCGCGACGGACAGCCGACCACCAGCCCCGGAATGTCGCGCAGGGCGGTGATCGAATTGTCGTTGTGGAAATGGCCGCCGAAACCGCGCTGGTACCCCAGCGAGGCGATGCGCATCACCATCGGATTGCGGTATTGGCCGTTGCTGAAGAACTGCAGGCTCGCCGCCTCGCCGCGGATCTGGTCGCAGGCGTTGTGGAAATACGCGAGGTACTGGATTTCCGGCATCGGCAGCATGCCGACATTGGCGTAACCCTGGGCCAGACCCAGGATGATGGTTTCGTCCAACAACGTGTTGAACACGCGCTTGTTGCCGAAGGCTTTGTGCAGGCCCTTGGTGACCGTGTAGACGCCGCCCTTCTGCGCCACGTCCTCTCCGAACAGCAGGGTTTCCGGGTACTTGCAGAACAGATCGTGCAGCGCCTGATTGATCTGGATCGCCAGATGCTTCGCCGGCTGCTTCTCCGGCAGTTTCGCATCGCCACCGAACGCAGCGATGCGCTTGTCGGCGTAATCGAAGCGCGCGGCCTCGGCCTGCACTTTGTCGGGGGTGTACGGCGCCAGCGGCCGCATCACGTCTTCCAGCGAAGTCAGGCGCGGACGGCTGTCGGCGTCCTCGGCGGCGGCGAAACACTTCGCGCGGGTCTCTTCGTACAGGGCGAGAATCTCGTCCTTCGACATCAGTCCAGATTCCATCGCGATGGCAGCGCTGCGCAGCAGCGGGTCGCCAGCTTCGACCGCGCAAAGCTCATCGATATTGCGCCATTCGATCTCGAAGTCGGTACCGGCGTGGCCCATGATCCGTATCGTGCGCAGATGCAGGAAGGTCGGGCGACGGGTGCGGCGGCAATGCTCGACGGCAGCCTGCACCTGACCGTAACCGGCGGCGAGATCGAGGCCATCGGCGTAGAAATAATCGAGATCCGGGCGACTGCCGAAATTGCGCGCGACCCAGCCTTCCGGCGTTTTCACCGAAATGCCGATGCCGTTGTCCTCGCACACGTACAGCACCGGTGCCGGCAGCTTCTGGTAGGCCGTCCACGCCGCGGCATTGAACGCGGTTTGCGCGGTGGCGTGATTGCTGGACGCGTCGCCAAACGAACAGATGGCGATGCTGTCGTCGGGAATCGGCAGGGCGTGGCCGATGCGGCGCGCATGATCGATCGCGATCGCGGTGCCCAGCGCCTTGGGCAGGTGCGAGGCGATGGTCGAGGTCTGCGGCAACACCCACAGCGGCTTGCTGCCCCACACCTTGTGGCGACCGCCGCTGGCCGGATCTTCGGCACTGGCCGCGAACGACAGCGCCGAGTCAATGACCGGATCCATGCCCGGGATCTTGCGGAAACGCTCGGCCATGAAGCCGCCGGATCGGTAGTGCAGGAACGCCGGATCGGTGTGGCGGGTCAGCCGCGCGACCATCGCATTGCCTTCGTGGCCGCTGCTGCCGATGGTGTAGAAGACCTTGTTCTGCACGCGCAGCACGCGCGCCATCAGGTCGAGGTGGCGGCTGATCAACTGCGATCCGAACAGCTCGCGGAAACCCTGCGCATCGAGCGCGCTGTCGTCGAGGATGCTGTCGGTCGGCGCGGGCTTCGATCGCACGGCGCCGTGCCAGTCGCGCACGAACGTCTGGAAGTTCACGTCACAGATCTCGGCGCGGTTCAGGCCCTTCATACGGGCGGGAATCGGATTGGGTACGACGGCGAACATTGCGGATGGTCTCCCCTGCCCTCGCAGGCGAAGGCCGGTTGGATGAGTGGAGGATGGGAGTTTGTCGGCCGGCCGGGAATCAGTCGGCCCGGATCAATCGGGCGGGGGGTCGCGCATCGGCACGAAACCGGGCTGCATCCGCACGCGCTTGATCCAGCGCTCGACGTGCGGATAGGCGCCGAGATCGAAACCGCCGTCTTCGGCGACATGCGTGTACGCGAACAATGCGATGTCGGCGATGGTGTAGCGCTCGCCGCCGAACCACGGCAGCCGGTCGAGATGCCGCTCCATTGCCGCCAGGGCCTCATCGCCCGAAGACTTCAACGCCGCCAGCGATGCGCGCCGCGGATGGTCCGGCGCCAGGAATCTGCGCACGAACCGCGACACCGCGATGTAGGGCTCGTGGCTGTACTGCTCGAAGAACATCCATTGCAGGGTCTTGGCGCGTTCCCATGCGTCGTCAGGCAACAGCGACGTGTCCTGCGCGAGGTAATTGAGGATCGCGTTGGATTCGGACAACGTGCGGCCGTCGTCGAGCTTCATCACCGGCACCTTGCCGCGGTCGTTCATGGCCAGGAATTCCGGCGACATGTTCTCGCCGCGGGTCACGTCGATCTCTTCCCAGTCGTATTCGCGCCCCAGCTGCGCCATCAACAACTGCAGCTTGTAACAATTGCCCGACGAGGACATCCCATACAGAGTGATCATGTCGACGGTTCCGCACGCCGCGCACGCCATTCCTCGCGGGTCTGCCCCCAGATGTCGATAGCATGCACATCCAGCGGGGCAGGCAGCTTGCCTGGCCCGCGATGCCGGGAACCGAGGCGCCGGGCGACGTTCTGCGAACTGGCATTGCCGGGAGAAATGCAGTGGATGACCTCTTCCCAACCCAGCGTATCGAACGCCCAGTCGATCGCGGCGGCACAGGCTTCGGTGCAATAGCCCTGGCCGCGTGCGTCCTGATGGAAGGCGTAGCCCACTTCAGTGCCGGGCCAGCCGTCCGGACGCCACGGCCCGGCCTGTCCGATCCAGCGTCCGCTGTTTTTCTCGATCACTGAGAACATCCCGAACCCCTGCAGCATCCAGGCGCCCGGCATCTGCAGGAAGCGACGCCAGGCATCACCGCGCGGATGCGGACCGCCTATGCTCCGCGACGAATCGTCGGCGAGGAATTCGGCATAACGTTCGAAATCCTCGATCCGCGGAATCCGCAGGATCAGGCGTTCGGTTTCGAGTTGGAGCTGGGCGGTGGACATGCGTGAAAGCCCTGTCAGGACATCGGCGGGAATGGGCAATCGCAGCGTCATCCCAAGCGAAGCGAGAAACCTCCTGTTTTTTTGATAAAACCGGGATCCCTCGCTTCGTCCTGGACAGCAGACATGATCAAAACGCGTTGATGCCCGTCAGCTCGCGACCCACCACCAGTTGATGCACCGTCTCGGTGCCTTCGTAGGTGATGACCGATTCGAGATTCAGCGCATGACGGATCGGGCAGTGCTCGGTGGTGATGCCGGCGCCGCCCAGGATGTCGCGCGCTTCGCGGGCGATATCGATCGCCATGCGCACGTTGTTCCACTTCGCCAGGCTGACTTGGGTCGGCTGCATGTTGCCGGCGTCTTTCAAGCGGCCGAGCTGCAGCGACAGCAGCTGCGCCATGGTGATCCGGCGAGCCATATCGGCCAGTTTGAGCTGCACGGCCTGATTGGCGGTGAGCGGCCGGTCGAAGAGGATCCGGTCCTTGCCGTAGCGCAAAGCCTCGTCGAGACAGGCGATGGCGGCACCGATCGGGCCCCAGGTGATGCCATAGCGGGCTTGGGTCAGACAGCCGAGCGGGCCCTTGAGACCTTTCACGTTCGGCAGGCGGCTGGTATCGGGCACCCGCACGTTGTCAAAGAACAGGGCGCTGGTGACCGAAGCGCGCAGACTCATCTTGTGCTTGATTTCCTGGGCGGTGAAGCCCGGCATGTCTTTTTCGATGAGGAAGCCCTGGATGCCCTCGTCGGTCATCGCCCAGACGATCGCGACATCGGCGAGGTTGCCGTTGGTGATCCACATTTTCGATCCGTTGATGACCCAATCGTCGCCGTCGCGCTTGGCGTGAGTCTTCATGTTCGCCGGATCCGAGCCGCCGTGCGGTTCGGTGAGGCCGAAACAGCCGATCTTGCGGGCCGCGGCCATGTCCGGCAGCCAGCGCTGGCGCTGCTCTTCCGAACCGTAGGCGTAGATCGGATACATGCACAGCGAGGACTGCACGCTGACGAAGCTGCGGATGCCCGAATCGCCGCGCTCCAGTTCCTGGCAGATCAGACCGTAGCTGACCGAGTTGAGACCGGCGCAGCCGTACTGTTCCGGCAACGACGAACCGAGCAGGCCCAGTTCGGCGATTTCGGGAACCAGTTCGTGCGGAAAGCGGGCATCGTCGAAGGCCTTGCCGATGATCGGTAGCACTCGTTCGTCGGTGAAGCGGGCCACGGTGTCCTGCACCGCGCGCTCCTCTTCGCTGAGCATGGAACGGATGTCGTACAGATCGTAAGGATTCAGCGCCATGGATTCGGGACCGATTTGGGCAAAGCGTCATTGTAAGGCTGCATCCTGCCTAGACGGTACCTGCGAACTGCACAGCCCGGTCCGGCGAAACGACGATTTCCTGCCTGCAGGGCGCGATTTCGCCCAACCCACGAAAAAACGGGACCGGATCGCGCCGGTCCCGTCCTGCATCGCTGCCAGCCGAGGGACTGGCCGCGATGTCTCTATCGAAGATCAGCCCGGTCGGAAGCGCCCGCGACAGCGATCTGGGTGACCACCTGACCGTCGATCACCGGCAATCGGGCGCCAGGCTTCTCGTCCATCCGCAGTCGCTGTTCTTGACCCCGATAGCGGTAAGTGACGTCATAACCGATCACGCTTTTCTCGATACCCAACGGTATGCGGTTGCCCGGCTTGCGGTCGGTGCGCAGGGTGTCGGTGGTGCCATCCGGATTGCGGTAGGTGACGTTCCAGGCCACGGTGCGGCTACTGCTGGTGGCTCCGGAGACCGTCCGGCACTGGCGCTCGGTGCGGGTGGTCACTTTCCCGCCGACGTGATTGCGGTCGACACGGTTGCCGATATAGCCACCGGCGGCCGCACCGGCCACGGTCGCGGCCTTGCGGCCATTGCCATCGCCAACCTGATTGCCGACGAGGCCGCCGATCAGCGCGCCGGCCACGGTGCCGCCGACGTTGCCGTCGCGTTCCGGCAGGCGGTCCTGCACCGCCACGTCTTCGCAGATTTCGCGCGGCGCCGTGCCGGCCACCGTCTCACGCACCGGCTCGGTGCCGATCACTGTGGCGTAGAGCTGTTCGCTCTTGGTCACCGGGTCGGCGGCGATCACATCGGCGTACTCGAGCCTGCCGGCCGCAGGGATGACGAAATCGTCGCCACGGCGATCATCTTGCATCATCGCCGAAGAGGCAGGTTGCGCCAGATCCGTTTCGGTCGACGCATCGACGGACGCGGATGCACGGTTGTTGATGTAGGCCGCAGTGGCGACGCCGCCCGCCAGCAGTGAAGCCATTGCGATGGCCAAGGTATTGTTGTTCATCAGGGAAGCCTCCGTTGGACGAATCAGCTGTCGGCGGGATTGCAGCATCGGCCAGCTGAACAAGACCCCAGCCCTGCCGGTCGGGCATGACGAAACGCTGAACCCGGGTCCGCAGACTGTGCAGTGCATGCTAGCGTTCGCACTGTCTTCATTTACCGGAACCGCTGCCATGGCAAACCCGCTCGTCGTGCCGATCATCGGATTCCTGGGTCGTTTGAGCTTTCCGCGCCTGTTCGTTCTGGCGGCAGGCCTGTGGGCGCTGGATATGGTGATCCCGGATTTCATACCGTTCATCGATGAACTGCTGCTGGGCATCGGCACGCTGCTGCTGGCGAGCTTCCGCAAGCGCAAGGACCCTGCGGTGAATGCGCAGGATCCGCTGCGGAAGCCGCCTATCGAAGGCGAACGCGCGCAGTAATCGCGCATGCCCGAGAGCCGCATGCCCAGCCAGCAGATGCTCATCGACAGCCACTCGCATTTCGATGCGCCCGAATTCGATACCGACCGCGACGCGGTGCTGGCGCGTGCACGCGCTGCGGGCGTGACGCGGCAGATCGTGCCGGCGGTCAGCGCCGCTGGCTGGCCGAAACTGCGCGCGATCTGCAGCCCAGAAACGGGTCTGCATCCCGCCTACGGTCTGCATCCGATGTATCTGGCCGAGCATCGCCCGGAACATCTGATCGAACTGCGCGACTGGATCGAACGCGAGCGCCCGGTGGCGGTGGGCGAATGCGGGCTGGATTTCTTCGTCGAATCGCTCGATGCTGGACAGCAATCGCTGTATTTCGACGGCCAGCTGCGGCTCGCCCGCGATTTCGGTCTGCCGGTCATCGTGCACGCGCGGCGCGCGGTCGATCAGGTGATAGCGGCGGTCCGCAGATTCGGTCCGCTGCGCGGCGTGGTCCACAGCTTTTCCGGCAGCGCCGATCAGGCGAAGCGTCTGTACGACCTCGGCTTTCTGATCGGTCTCGGCGGCCCGGTCACCTACGAGCGCGCCAATCGCCTGCGCACGCTCGCAGCACAGCTTCCGATCGAATATCTGCTGCTGGAAACCGACGCGCCGGATCAGCCCGACAGCGATCATCGCGGCCAGCGCAACGAACCAGCGAGATTGACGACGGTGCGCGATACCATCGCCGCGCTGCGCGGGGTCGAGCCGCAAGTCGTCGCCCAAGCGACTTCGGCGAATGCGGAACAGTTGTTCAGGCTGATGCCGTACTCGATGATTTGATGCGACATATAAAGCCGTCATCCCGGCGCAAGCCGG
>JAYUUH010000483.1:0-2994 GCA_043754745.1 Lysobacter sp. | reverse complement strand
TAACAGGTCGCGTACGGGACGCCCTACGCGCGGCACTGGTTGAACTGCTGGTAGCAGGTGTTCCTGCGGCACGCGGCATCGGCGAGCGCCGAGGCCGTGAGCAGGATGAACGCGGTCGCGGCGAGAGTGGTTCTGAGCAACTTGCGCTTCATTGGGTGATTCCTTCCGGTGGATGCCCCTGCACCCTCACCATAGCGCGGCAGTGGGGTCGCGTTTCTTGCGCTCCGGCACACTTTATCGTGCGCACGGGCAACTCAGGGCAATCTCTTGCCGCCGCTGCGCGCTCAGTCCTGATAGGCGCGGATCAAGGTATTCAGATGCATGCGCTCGGCGTCGCGCAGGAACGGCGCCAGCAACATCATCACTTGGATGATGCCCTGGCGGATGGCGATCTGTTCGTCGCGATCGCCGCGAGCGGCGGAGTAGTTCAGCCAGAACGTTGACAGCACGAGTACGTTGGTCGCGGCGGCATTCAATTCATCGGCCGAGGCGCGCATGATGCCCGCCTGCGACAGTCCGCGCATGACCAGATGCGCGCGCTCGTCGGCGCGCTTGAGGATGCGCGCGAAGCGCAGGCGCATGCGCCGGTTACGGCTCAGGATCTCGACCAGGTCTCGATACAGGAAGCGGTAGCCCCAGATGCACTCGAACACGAGGTGCAACTGCAGCCAGATATCCTCCAGTTCCGGCAGCCGCCCGCTGGGCGCGGCCAGTGCGTTGTCCATGCGCTCCTCGTAGCGCGCGAACAACTGTTCGATGATGTCGTCCTTGTTGCGGAAGTGGTAGTACAGATTGCCGGGGCTGATCTCCAGTTCGTCCGCGATATGGTTGGTCGTGACGTTGGGCTCGCCCTGCGTGTTGAACATCGCAAGCGAGGTGTCGAGGATCCGCAGTCGCGTCTGGCGCGCCATCGAGGAGGCGTCGTCGCAGCCCGGCCGGGCCGACGTCAGCCGGCCAGTTTCTTCACGAGATCGACGTACTTCTTCTTGGCATCGTCCTGCTCGGTGCCCTTGAGCTTGGCCCAGGCTTCGTATTTGGCGGTGCCGACGAAGTCGAAGAAACCGGGCTTGGCGCCGCTGACATCCCCTTCGGAACCCTGCTTGTACAAGGCATACAGCCGCAACAGCGTGTCGTTGTCGGGGCGTTCCGCCAGGCTCTGGATATCCTTCGCGGCTTGTTCGAAACGGTTCTGCAGATCGGACATGTTCAATCCCTCACGTGAGGCTGGCATGACAGCATGGCCGGTGTGGCCGGTCAATACGAAGCCGCATGTGCAATGGCACGGGCCTCCGCGGGCGATGGGTGTTTCCCGGTCGCGCGGCCGATGCGGTTTCGTCCCGCGCCCTAAGGACGCGGATTGTTCTTGGCCGCCGGCTCTGGCAACTTAGCCGCTACGGACCGCGCCGCGGTCCCGGAGCCATGCAAGGGATGCCGAGCAGGTTCTACTCTCATGAGGGGCGAGGACATGAGTTATTTCGTTACCGGCGCGACCGGGTTTCTGGGCCGTTTCCTGGTCGGCAACCTGTTGAAGCGCAAAGGCACGGTCTACGTGCTGGTGCGCAAGGATTCGCAGAAGAAATACGATGCGCTGGCCAAGAAAATGGCCTGGGACCCGAAGCGGGTGGTGCCGGTACACGGCGACATGACGGCGGCCAACTGCGGTTTGACGGTTGCCCAGCTCAAGACCCTGACGGGCAAGGTCAAGCATTTCTTCCACCTCGCGGCGGTCTACGACCTCACCGCCAGCGCCGACAGCCAGCGCAAGGCCAACGTCGACGGCACCCAGAACGCGCTGGATCTCGCTGCCGCCATCGGCGCAGGATGCTTCCATCACACCAGTTCGATCGCCGCCGCTGGCCTGTATCAGGGCGTCTTCCGCGAGGACATGTTCGAAGAGGCCGAAGGTCTGGATGATCCGTACCTCCGCACCAAGCATGATTCCGAAGGGCTGGTGCGCAAGGAAAAGCGCATCAAATGGCGGATCTACCGTCCGGGCATGGTCGTCGGTCACTCGCAGACCGGCGAAATGGACAAGATCGACGGTCCGTACTATTTCTTCACCTTCCTCAAGAAACTGCGCGAAATGCTGCCGCCTTGGATGCCCACGCTGGGTATCGAGGGTGGGCGGATCAACGTTGTGCCGGTGGATTTCGTGGTCGACGCCATGGACCACATCGCGCACAAGCCCAAGCTCGACGGCCACTGCTTCCATCTGGTCGATCCAGAGCCGATGCGCGTGGGCGAGGTGCTGAACACCTTCGCCCGCGCTGGCCATGCGCCGGAAATGACCATGCGCCTGGACGCGCGGATGTTCGCCTTCGTGCCCAGCGGCGTCCGCGGCGCGGTCGGCAACCTGCCGCCGATCAAGCGTTTCATCGGCATGCTGCTTCGCGATTTCAAGATTCCGAAGGAAGTGCTGAAGTTCATCACCTATCCCACGCGTTTCGACAACCGCGAGACCGAGCGTGCGCTGAAAGGTAGCGGTATTTCGGTGCCGAAGCTGGAAGGCTACGCGTGGCGGCTTTGGGATTACTGGGAACGCCACCTCGACCCGGACCTGTTCATCGATCGCACGCTGAAAGGCAAGGTCAAGGGCAAGGTGGTGGTGATCACCGGCGGGTCGTCGGGCATCGGTCTGTCGACCGCGCAGCGCGTGGCCGAAGCCGGCGCGACCACGATCATCGTCGCCCGCGGCGAGGAAGAGTTGTTCAAGGCCCGCGACGCGATGAAGAAGACGGGCGGCAAAGTCTTCGCCTATACCGCCGATCTGGCGGACATGGCCGATTGCGATCGCCTGATCGCAATGATCCTCA
Source organism: Lysobacter sp. (assembly GCA_043754745.1). GTDB lineage: Bacteria > Pseudomonadota > Gammaproteobacteria > Xanthomonadales > Xanthomonadaceae > Lysobacter_I. The sequence continues at coordinate 181 of JAYUUH010000483.1, read as the reverse complement.
AAGAGCATAACCACGTCGATATCCTGGTGAACAACGCCGGACGTTCGATCCGCCGTTCAATCGAGCTGAGCTACGACCGTTTCCACGACTTCGAGCGCACCATGCAGCTGAACTATTTCGGCTGCCTGCGCCTGATCATGGGCGAGATGCCGACGATGATCAAGCGGCGCAAGGGTCACAT
>JAYUUH010000482.1:0-3006 GCA_043754745.1 Lysobacter sp. | reverse complement strand
CCGCGCTGGCGGCGGCCAGCCAGATGCCAATGAAACCGAAGATGCTCTCGCGCAGCGGCGGCAATCCGGGCACGGCCAGGAACATGCCGACGAATGCGGTGAAGACGATCAACGCCACCACCCGCGGCTTGGTCAGTGACCAGTACTCGCGCATCGGAATCGCCATCAGCGCGGGCTCATACCGTCGGCCGGCACAGACGCGCCAGCAGGCTGACCAGCAGGAACAGCAGCAGCGCGGCCCCGGCGTTGTGCAGCACCGCCGTCCACAGCGGCAGGCCGAGCACGACGTTCGCGATCCCCAGGCCCACCTGCGCCAGCATCAGCAGCGCCAGCACCACGCCGGTCAGCCACAGCCCCGGCGTGCGGATGAGTTTCAGCGCTATCCACAGCAGATAGACGAACACCACCACCGCCATCGCGCGATGCGCGAGCTGGATCGCGATGCGCGACGCGCCGTCGAGGACGCCACCTTCGTAGTCGACGCCGATGCCGCGCCACAGCACGAAGCCTTCGCGGAAATCGTGCGGCGGCACCCATTGGCCCACGCAGGTCGGGAAATCCTTGGCGCAGGCGAGCGCGGCGTAATTGGCGCTGACCCAACCGCCGAGCGCGATCTGGATGGCGACGACGGCGACGGCGCCGATCAGCCACCAGCGCATCGTGTTCGCGCCCGCGATGCGCACCGGGCTGTCGGTGGCGCGCCACGCCATCCACGTCAGCATCGAGAACGTGGCCATGCCGCCGAGCAGATGCGCCATCACGATGACGGGTTTCAACAGCATGGTGACGGTCCACATTCCGAGCAGCGCCTGGAACACGATCAGCATCAGCGTGAAGGTCGCGGCGCGCGACAGGTCGTCGTTATTCCAGCGCAGCGCCGCGATCAGCAGGATGATTTCTCCGAGCACGGCGCATGCCACTGCGGCATCGTGCATTCCGCGCATGTAGAGCGGGATGCCGACCGCGATCAATCCGGCAGCCAGCAAGATCTGCGCGACGCCGAGGCGCCGGCGACGCGCCGCCAGCAATGCGAGCAGCAGCACCAATGTGCCGAGCACGGCCGCAGCGTGGCGGTGGACCTGCTCGCGCCACGCCTTGTGAACCTCCAGCGGACGCACGTCGAGCGCGGTCGGATGGTTCACTTCGGCGGTCACCGTTGGCCAGGTTGCGCGGCCGTAACAGGTCGGCCAATCGGGACAGCTCAGCCCGGCGTTGGACAGCCGCACGAACGCGCCGAACACGATCACGCACAGGGCGAGCACCACCGCCAGCCATGCGATGCGGTGGAAATGACGATAGATCGGCGGCTTGTGCGCGGCCGGCTTGGCCTCGATGGAATCGTGCGACATGGGATCGTGCGACATGAGAAGACTTCTGTTTACTTCAGTTTGAGCAGCCGGGACATATCCTGGCGAAGATGGGACGGGTCGAAGCCCGGAGCGTAACGCAGAACGATGAAGCCGTTCGGGTCCACGACGTAGACCGGAATGCCTTCGGGATCGTTCAGCCGCGGCAGCGCCGCGCGCAGCGCGGGATCGTTTTTCAGTACGCGCAGCCCGGGGCCGCGCTTCGCGGCAGCGGGCGGTTCGCCCAGCCACAGCACTTCGACATGATCGGCGTTGCGACCGAACAGCTGCCACACCGTGTCGATCTGTTGGGACAGAGTCACGCAGGGAGCGCCGCAGGCGGCAGGCGGCGCGACGACGATCCGCCATGTGCGCTGCGCCGGATTCCACGGGTACGCACGGCCATCGGCAAGTATCACCCGCAGCGTGCGCAGATCTCCGGGCGGTTGCAGCAGTTCGCCGTGATTTTTCATGCCGGCCGGGCGCCAGCCAGAAAAGCGCAGAACGCCGGCCAGCGCGAAAGCGCCGAAGAAGATCGCAAAGATTGCGACCAGCACGAGTCGGTTACGGTTCGGCGAAGTGGTTCCGTTCATTGCGAGGGCCTGTGGTCGCGTTGCGCTGCGCGTCGTCTGCGCCAGCTCAGCAATAGTGCGGTGATCAATACGGTGATCGACAACCCGAACCACTGCACGGCGTAGCCGACGTGTCGTTCGGGCGGCAAGGTGTTGGGGAGAATGTCGAAATCGCGCGGGAAGCCGAGCGTCGGGTCATTGTCCGGGCGCAAGACGCGCGGCGCGAGTGCCGGCAGGTTCAGCGCGACACGCAGCGTCGGCGGATCGATGGCCGTCGCCAGCAGCGTGTCGTCGGATTGCCTCACCGGTGCGCCCATGTCCAGGCCCTGCCCCGGCGGCGGCATCAGCAGGCCCGCAAGACGATCGCGTTCATCATCGCGCGCGACGCGCGGCAGCGTGCGATCCGGCGGCAATGCACTCCAACCCAGGTCGACCAGCAACGGCGGTCCGTCTTTCAGCAGGAACACGCGATAGGCGCGAACGCCGACCTTGCCGCCCCGCTGCTGGTTGTCGAGCAGCACCGCGGGCGTATCGGCGAAGCGGCCTTCCACCTCGACCCAGTCGTAATCGGTGCGGCGCGCGGCGTCGGCGATCACCGACAACGGCTTCGGCGCACGCGAGGCCAATGCGCTGGACGCTTTGCCGAGCATGTCGCGCTTCTCGTCGGCGCGCTCGAGCTGCCAGAACCCGAGGCGCGCGAACAGCGCCGTCGCCAACAAGGCGATCGCCCAGAGGAACACGGGGTGCCGGCGCACGTTCATCCGATCAACCCATCGCCTGCGATAATGCTGGCCTAAAGCCGTGCCGCCGCGCGGAACCGGAGGTTGCCATGAGCGATTCGTTGAAGACCCTGCTCATCGTCGGGGTATTGATCCTGATAGTGTGGAATCTCGGTGCCGGGCTGTATTACATGCTGGTCGACAAAGGCCAGACCAACCGCGCGGTCAACGCACTGACCAAACGCATCGCGCTGTCCGTGGCGCTGATCCTCCTGCTTGTCCTGTCGATCTACATGGGTTGGATCGAACCCCACGGCGTGGGCCGCAACCCCACGGGTTGACAAGATCCTTGTAGAGCGGCCTTCAGGC
>JAYUUH010000481.1:0-8985 GCA_043754745.1 Lysobacter sp. | reverse complement strand
CTGCGAGTTGATAGGCCCAGAAGCCGTCGGCGCGCAGCAACACGAAGTCGCCGACTTCCGCGGCCACGTTCTGTTCGATGCGGCCATGCAGGCCATCGTCGAAAGCCACCAGGCTGTCGTCCGCCACCCGCAGCCGGGTCGCGGCTTCAATACGGCCGGCATCGCTGCGGCAGGCGCGGTGGGTGCCGTCGACCGCAGCCACATCGCTGCGGCTGCAGCGGCAGGGGAACGCTAGCCCCTCCGCTAGCAGGCGGTCGAGTGCGGCCCGGTAGAGCCCATGACGTGCGCTCTGGCGGATCGCCGGGGTGTCCGACACCAGGCCGAAGGCCATCAGGGTCCGCATTTGCGCATCGGCGGCACCAGGCACTTCGCGCGGCGGGTCGAGATCTTCGATCCGGATCCACCATTCGCCGTGCGCATGGCGCGCCATCAGCCAACTGCCCAGGGCCGCGACCAGCGAACCGAAGTGCAGCGCCCCGGTGGGCGAGGGCGCGAAACGTCCGCGATACGGCATGGAGGGCAAGTCGGCGGGCGGCATCGAAACTGTCTGGTGGCTGTCTGGCGGTTTGGTCGCAGCCGCAGCTCCGGCTTGCGGGCTCGACGGCGATCCCCACTTTACACGGGCCACGACACCTCCCACTCCAACGTCCCGGTGCCCCATGTTCAAGCGCGTCGCCCTGTTCCTCGCCACCAACCTCGCGGTCATGCTGCTGCTCAGCGTAGTCATGGCCATCTTCGGTATCGATCCGCGCAGCAATGCCGGTCTGCTGGTGATGGCCGCGATGTTCGGTTTCGGCGGTTCGATCATTTCGCTGCTGATGTCCAAATGGATAGCGAAGAAGACCACCGGCGCCCACGTCATCCAGGAGCCGCGCAACGAAATCGAACGCTGGCTGGTGCAGACTGTGCGCCGCCAGGCCGAGGCCGCCGGCATCGGCATGCCCGAGGTCGCGATCTACGACGCGCCGGAGATCAACGCCTTCGCCACTGGCGCCAATCGCAACAACGCGCTGGTCGCGGTGTCGATAGGTCTGCTGCGGTCGATGGACCGAGACGAAGCCGAAGCCGTGCTGGCGCACGAAGTCAGCCACGTCGCCAACGGCGACATGGTGACGATGGCGCTGCTGCAGGGCGTGCTGAACACGTTCGTGATCATCCTCGCGCGACTGGTCGGCCGGGTGGTCGACGGCTTCCTGAATCCGGATCGCGAGGAAGGCGGCGGCATCGGTTATTACGCGACCGTGTTCGTGCTCGACATGGTGTTCGGCGTGCTCGCCAGCATCATCGCGATGTGGTTCTCGCGCTGGCGCGAGTTCCGCGCCGATGCCGGCGGCGCAAAGCTGGCCGGCAGCCACAAGATGATCGCTGCGCTCGAACGCCTGTCGATGACCTACGGCACCAGCACCCTGCCGAAACAGGTGCAGGCTTTCGGCATCTCCGGCGGCGTCGGCCACGGCCTGCGGCGCCTGTTCATGAGCCACCCGCCGCTGGAAGAACGCATCGCTGCGCTGCGCAATGCCGCGACGGCCACGTCGGACGTGCGCCAGACCGCGTTCTGACGCCGATGCATTTGTAGAGCGGACTTCAGTCCGCTGCCTCTTGCAGACCCAGATGAAAGAAGCCCGCCGATCAGCGGGCTTCTTTTCTTGCGGACGGGTCGACATGTTCCGGATGCGGCGGCCTGGTTTTCAACAGCCGAATGGCTGGTCAGGCCGCTCTGCGATGTCACGGAAATAAGCCTGAGATCACTCGAAGTCGTAATTCATCTCGGGTCCCGCGGCGGCCAGGAAGTGGCCTTCCACGTAATCGACACCGGCCGAGAACAGGATCGACATGCTGGCCGCGTCCTGCACGAATTCGGCGATGGTCAGGATGTCGAGGTCTCGGGCCTTCTGCGCGATATCGCGGACGCGCTGCTGGCTGTCGGCGTTCTTCGGCAGATCTTCGATGAAGCTGCGGTCGATCTTCAGCAACTGCGGCTGCACGTGGGTGAGCAACTGGAACGAATCCAGGCCGGCGCCGAACTGCTCCAGTCCCAGCCGGCAACCGAACTGGTTCACCGCCGCTGCGAACTGCTGCACCGCATGCAGATGGGTGAAAACCTTGGCCTCCTGCAGTTGCACCGTCAGGTATTCGCCGGAGGCGCCGCGCATCGCCAGTTGTTCGCCGATGAAGGTCGACAGCCCGTCGTTCTGCAGCGACGCCTGCGACACCTTGATCAGCAGCGTCACCGGCTTGCCGGCGTGTTCGCGCTGGCCGATGAGTTCGATCGCACGTTCGGCCACGTACCGGTCGATCAGTTCCAGCATGCCGTGATCCTCGGCGATCTGCAGAAACACGCCCGGCGACACCAGTTCGCCTTCGCTGCTTTCGAGGCGCAGGAAGGTGTCGTAGACCGGGTGGTTGTCGCCCTGCAGATTGATGATCGGCTGGAAGTACAGGATGAACTGCTTCTTATCGAGCGCCTCACGCAGACGCTGCACCCAGATCTCGATACGTTCGGCTTCTGCGCGGTCCACGGCGTTGGGATCGAACAGTTCCAGCCGGTTGCCGCCGATACCGGTCGCCGACTGCACGCCGGCCGCGGCCTTCGCCAGCACTTGGCTGACGCTGGCGTTCTTCTCGCTGACCTGCACGCCGCCGATGCTGGCGGTGATCACGCTGGAGCGCTGGCCGATGACGAATACCTCGGCGGCGAAGGTGTTGCAGATGCGGGTGGCGAGGGTCGCAGTGGCCGCGTGGTCACTGTTGCGCAGCAGGACCGCGAGGCTGTTCTCGGAGAAGCGCGCGCCGATGGCGTGCTCGTCCAGCTCGCTGCGCAGGCGCTCGGCGATGGCGACCATGATGGTGTCGGCCGAATCCAGTCCGATCTCGTGCAGCAATCGCTGGTAGTGGTCGGGCTCGATCAGCAGCAGGCCGTGCTGGGTGCCGTTCTGGGCGGCGTCGGCCACGGCATCCTCCAGCGCGTGCAGGAAGGTCGGGCGATTGAGCAGTCCCGTCACCTGATCGCGCTGGCGCAGCTCTTCGACCTTGCGCGCCAGTTCCGGATCCACGGCCTGTTCTTGGCGACGGAAGATCACCTGCTGGCAGGCTTCGCCCTCGTACTGGGCCAGGGTGAATTCCATCACCGCCGGGAACGCGTTGCCTTCGATGTCGCGCGCTTCCAGTTCGTAGCGCGGCGGCGGAGCTTCGCCCTTGCTCATGCTCTTGAGCAGTTGCTTGAATTCGTCGAGGTACTTGGTGCCCACCAGATCCAGCAGCGACATGCCCTCGATGTCCTCGAACGATTCGTAGCCGAACATTTCGAGATAGGCGTCGTTGGCGCGGATGTGCATGCCTTCGTGCACGTAGGCGATCGGCTCGCGCGAGGATTCGATCAGCGCGTCGCAGCGACGCTCGGTCTCGCGGACCTGGGCCTCCAGCCGGCGCTGCGCGCGGCGGGCTTCGACATCGGTCCATTCGCGGCGGACCGTGGCCAGCAGTTGCGGCGGCTTGTGGCGCAGGGCGAGGGCGCGCACGCCGCCGCCGAGCAGTTCGGAAAAGCTGTCGGTGTTGACGTCTTCGATCACCGCGACCAGCGGGATGTCCTTGCCGCTGGTGGTGACCTGCAGTTGCACATCGGCCAGCGGGATCGATGTGCAGGGATGGGACGCCAGCACCAGGTCGACAGTTTGTCCGACCAGCATCGCGGTGAGTTCTGCCGCAGTGGCCGGCCGCAGCGGCCGTACCGCGATCCCGGCGTTCCTCAGTCCGCTGACGATGCCCTCGGCCTCCTCGACACTGTCATCCACCAGCATCAGACGCAGCGCGGGATCGTTGCTTTTCGACATGCGGGAGCTCTCCAAGGGGCAAGACATGGTACGCGGTGCCGACCTCAGCGCCGACAGGTGGATGTCTCAGTTCGTATCAGTTCATGGCCGGCCGGCAGGCTTACTTTGCGACAATGTGATGCCGGTAGACAATGGGCGCTTGCCGGGGTCGCCGGCCACTTCGCGCACCAACTTCGGAACTAGATAGCCCGAAACGCGCGCCATCAATGCAGCATGCAAGGCGAGTGCGCGATCGTCGTCGACCTCGAAATGCGCCGCTCCGGCCACCCTGTCCAATTGATGCAGGTAGTACGGCAGCACGCCGGCGGCGAAGCTGCGCCCGGACAGTGCGGCCAAGGCGTCGACACTGTCATTCACTCCGCGCAGCAACACCGCCTGATTGAGCAGGATCGCGCCGACGTCCCGCAGCCGCCCCATCGCGAGGTCGACAGACGCATCGAATTCCTGCGCATGATTGGCGTGCACCACCACCACCACCGGCCAGGGCAGGGCGCGAAGCCAGTCGGTCAGCTCGCTGTCGACCCGTTCCGGCAGCACCACCGGCAGCCGCGTGTGGATGCGCAGCCGACGCAGGTGCGGGATGGTCGCCAGCTGTGCGGACAGTTCGGCCAGCTTGGCGGTCGACAGCGACAGCGGATCGCCGCCGGAAAGGATGACCTCGTCGATGCTTGCGTCGGCGCGGATGGCCTCGACCGCCTCGCGCCACTGCCCGGCGGCGGCGGTTTCCTCGGCGTAGGGGAAGTGGCGGCGGAAGCAGTACCGGCAGTGGATGGCACAACTGCCGGTGGCGATCAGCAGCGCCCGGCCGGCGTATTTGTGGATGACGCCGGTGGCGGCTTTCGCAGCGCCATCGCCGACCGCGTCCAGGCCGAAGCCGGCCATCGGCTGCAGTTCCTCGTCCAGCGGCAGCACCTGTCGCAACAGCGGATCGTGGGGGTCGCCCGGGCGCATCCGGGCGACGAAGCCCCGCGGCACCCGCAGCGGAAATTGCGTCGCAGCCTCCGCGGACAGGCCCAGCACCCGGTCTTCCAGCCCCAGCAGCGCCAGCAGTTCGGCCGGATCGCGTACGGCGTCGCGCCACTGGCGTTTCCAGTCGGAGGCGGGGTGCGGCGCGGGGGAGGCTGCGGGTATCATGTGCGGTCAATCGGGCCAGAAGTATCGGGACGCACCGGCATGAAGCGCCGGCGTTTCGGGTCCAGCCCCACATTCTAGTCGCCTCCGGGTCCCGTCGACCCCGGGGCGGTTCCGCAGATCGCATTCATCAGGAGCAACCATGGCCAGTCTGGGCATGAACGACGTCAAGAACGGCCAGAAGATCCTGGTCAACAACGATCCCTGCGTCATCACCGAAACCGAATACGTGAAGCCGGGCAAGGGCCAGGCCTTCACCCGCATCAAGTTCCGCAACATCAAGTCGGGCCGCGTGGTCGAAATGACCATGAAGGCGACCGACTCGCTGGAAGTGGCCGATGTGGTCGACACCGATATGCAGTTCCTCTACGCCGACGGCGAGTACTGGCACTTCATGAATCCGGAAAGCTTCGAGCAGGTGCAGGCCGACAAGGCCGGCATGGGCGGCGCCGAGAAGTGGCTGAAGGGCGAGGAGGAATGCCTGGTCACTCTCTGGAACGGCATCCCGATCGCGGTCACCCCGCCGAACTTCGTCGAGCTGAAGATCGTCGAGACCGACCCCGGCGTCCGTGGCGACACCTCCGGCGGCGGCGGCAAGCCGGCCGTCCTCGAAACCGGTGCCGTGGTCCGCGTCCCGCTGTTCGTGGGTCAAGAAGAAATCATCAAGGTCGACACCCGCTCCGGCGAGTATTTCAGCCGGGTAAAGTGATTGATTCACAGAGGCTCGCGCAGCGGGGCTCGTAGCAAATCAATCATCCCCGCGAAGGCGGGAATCCAGCGTTTCAAAGAAGCCCGCCATCGGCGGGCTTCTTCGTTCTGTGTCAATCTGCCGCCGATGAACGCAGACCCTGCCGTCACCATTGAACTGACTCAGGACGAGGCGCTGGTCCTGTTCGGGTTTCTACAGCATTTTTCCGAGACCGGCGAGTTGCGGATCCATGATCCGGCCGAGCGTCGAGCGCTGTGGAATCTCGCTTGCCTGCTGGAAAAAACGCTGGTCGTCCCATTCGATCGGGACTACGCAGCGCAGCTGGCCTGGGCTAGGAATTCTTTGCGCGATGATCCCGACTGATCCATGCTCCAAATCGCCGTCGGCAAGGTTTCGTGAGATGACCGGATCGCCGATATCGACCCAGCGCCGTCAGGGCGCCCCCCTCGGACCGAGTCGGCGCCCGAATGCACTCACACTGCGGCAAACCTCTCCGCATCCCAAGGGCCAAGCTCTGCCGCCTGCGGCAAGCCGCGGGCAAGCCCCGGCGCGGAATGAGACAATGCTGCAATGACCTACCCGCCCGTCTCCGAAGCCTGCTCTTCTGAAGCCAGCCCTCCCGAAGCCTGCGACCTGCTGATCGAGGCCCGTTACGTGGTCCCGGTGCAGCCGCACGGCGTTGTGCTCGACCACCACGCGGTGGCGATCCGCGGCGGCGAAATTCTCGCCGTGCTGCCCATCGCCGAGGCCCGCGCCCGTTTCGAGGCGAAGGAGACGGTGTCGCGTCCCGAGGCCGCGCTGATGCCCGGCCTGATCAACGCCCACTGCCATAACCCAATGACGCTGATGCGCGGGGTCGCCGACGACCTGCCGCTGAAGCAGTGGCTGCAGGACCACATCTGGCCGATCGAAGGCGCGGTCATGGGTCCGGAGTTCGTGACCGACGGCATCGAACTGGCCATCGCCGAGATGCTGCGCGGTGGCACCACCTGCTGCAACGAGAACTACTTCTTCCCCGATGTCCAGGCGGCCACCTACAAGCGTCACGGCTTCCGCGCGCGCGTTGGCCTGCCGGTGATCGATTTCCCGACCGCTTGGGCGAAGAGCGACGACGAATATTTCGACCGCGCCGGCGAAGTCCACGACCAGTGGCGCCACGACACGCTCATCGCCACCGCGTTCGCGCCGCACGCGCCGTACACGGTGTCGGACGAGAACTTCGAGCGCATCCGCATGCTCGCCGACCAGCTCGATCTGCCGGTGCACCTGCACACCCACGAGACCGCGCAGGAAGTGCAGCAGTCGCAGCAGAAACACGGCCAGCGCCCGATCGCGCGCCTCGACCGCCTCGGACTGATCAACGACCGCCTGATCGCAGTGCACATGACCCAGCTCACGGACGCGGAGATCGCGCTCTGCGCCGAACGCGGCGTCAGCGTCGTGCATTGCCCCGAATCCAATCTCAAGCTCGCCTCGGGCTTCTGTCCCGTGCATAAACTCGTGCACGCCGGGGTCAACGTCGCCATCGGCACCGACGGCTGCGCCAGCAACAACGACCTCGATATGTTCGGCGAGATGCGCACCGCCGCGCTGCTGGCGAAAGCCGTGGCCGACGACGCAGCCGCGTTCGACGCGGCCAGCGCGCTGCGCGCGGCGACGCTGGGCAGCGCGAAGGCGATGGGCTTCGATCATCTCGTGGGGTCGATCGAAACCGGCAAGCAGGCCGACCTGATCTGCGTGGATCTGTCTGCACTGGAAACCCAGCCGTTGCATCACGTGCTGTCGCAGCTGGTCTATGCCACCGGCCGCCATCAGGTGTCCGACGTGTGGGTCGCCGGCAAGGCGAAACTGCGCCACCGCCTCCTGGTCGACATGGACATCGATGCGCTGATCGCGAACGCCAGGCAGTGGCGCGAGCGGATCGGTGCGGTGAAGTAACGCATGATCGGCGTATTCCTCCGATTAAAGCGTGTTTGCCGGCAACCCGGAGGTTCGCGGTCATGCTGAAGCACATTTTCACGGATTCGCTCGGCATCGTTTGCTTCGATGACTATTTCGCGCACGTCGAATCCCTCAAGGGGGCGTTGCCTCCGAGCATTTATGCGTTCGCCTCGGACGTATCGAGATACGTCCTGCAAGGCACGAGGACGCTTCACGATGCCTGGGTCGAGAACCTCTCGTTCCGGGTGGGCTACGTGGAAGCGTCGAACGAGATCGAGACGTCCTTGCTCCACCTCGACCTCCGACAGGCCCAGGGCGGGATGATTTGCATGACCTATGGCGGCGTGTCGGCGTGGTCGTTTTCGGGCGCGCCCGAACGCTGGCCCGATCGTGCGGTCGACCTGCTGGTGCATGAATTCGATGTGGTGTCGGATTCCTTGTTTGCGCACAGGCTTGCCTTCGATCGGAACGTCTCGCTGGAAGTGCTGTTCAGAACATTTTCGTTTGAGGAAATCGCGTCGTGACAATGGACAACTTCAGCCAGGCCGAACTCGACAAGTTCAATGCTTTGGCGAATCGCTGGTGGGACCCTGAAGGCCCGCAGAAACCGCTGCACGCGCTGAATCCGGCGCGGCTGGGTTACGTCCGCGACCGCGTGCCGCTGCGCGGCGCGCGCGTGCTCGATGTCGGCTGCGGCGCGGGTCTGCTCAGCGAGGCCTTGGCCCGCGAAGGCGCGCAGGTGACTGCGATCGATCTGGCGCCGGATCTGATCAGGATCGCGAAACTGCACCGGCTCGAATCCGGCGTCGAGGTCGATTACCGCCTGACCCCGGTCGAAGCCCTCGCCGACGAGATGCCGGGCGCTTTCGACGCAATCGTCTGCATGGAAATGCTTGAACACGTGCCCGATCCCGGCGGGATCATCGCTGCCTGCGCGGCGCTGCTCAAACCGGGCGGGCGGTTGTTACTGTCCACGCTCAACCGCACCCCGGCTGCGTTCGCGCTGGCCATCGTCGGCGCCGAATACGTCGCCCGGCTGCTGCCGAAGGGCACGCACCAGTACCGCGATTTCATCAAGCCGTCGGAGTTGGGCGCGTGGCTGCGCGCGGCGGATCTCGAGCTCGAAGACGTGAGCGGCCTGATCTACGACCCGCTGCGCCACAGCGCGCGCGTCGGTGGCCGCACCGATGTGAATTATCTGGCGTGCGCGCGCAAGCCATAGTCGTCGGGCTGTAGAGGGTTTGGGGCTTTTAGGAGGAGCTTGTAGGAGAAGCTTGTAGGAGGGGCTCAAGCCCCGATCTCTTCCCATCCTTCCTGCGATGCCGAGATCGCCCAAAGGCCCTCTTGCATCAGCCTGCATTTTTCTTTCCTGCG
>JAYUUH010000480.1:0-8990 GCA_043754745.1 Lysobacter sp. | reverse complement strand
TGTCGACACGCGCATCGCCGATGCGCGCGCGAACGGCGCCGGACAATCCGCGTCGTCCGAAGCGGCCGCCGTGGCGCGTCGCCAGGTGACCGCGCAATCCAACGGTCCGGGCGATCCGACGCCGGATCTGGCCGACGCGCTGTCGGGCATCGTGCGCCCCGGCGAGGAACCGTCGGGCGCCGAGGTCATCGCCGAGTTGAACAAGGCCGGCATCCATACGGGCATCGGCGCGTTTCCGCCGCCCGGCACCAGCCCGCCGATGGTGGGACTTGCGGTTCCCGACGATTACGCATTGCCGGAAGGCTATGTCCGCCATTTCCAGGCGACCGACGACGGCCAGCGGATCGAACCGATCCTGATGTTCTCGCCCGACTATCAATTCTTCGATGCGTCCGGCAAACCGATCCGGATTCCCGAGAACCGCGTGGTTCCGCCGGGCATGGCGCCGTCGGGGCTGACAGCGCGTCCGATCACGATCCCGCCGCCGCTGCCATCGGGGAAACTCCAGATCTGAACGCGATCCTGCGCTCCCACCCGGCCTGGCGCGGACTCGCGGCGGTCGCTGCCAGTGCGGCCCTGCTGGGCCTGTACGCCTCCGGCACTTCTTTGGCCGGCATTCCATTCATGCACCTGCTCGGCTTCGTCGCGCTGGTGCCGTGGCTGCTCGCGTTGGACACCACCCGCAGCATCGTGGGCGCCGCGTGCAGCGGGTTGACGATGAGCCTCGCCTTCGTCGTGGCGGTGCTGGCGTGGTTCGGCTACGCCATCGCCCACTATGCCGGCGCGGACTCCGCGATCGGGCTGCTGATCGTGCTGGCGGGTTCGCCGCTGCTGCAGCCGCAGTTCATCGTCTTTGCGCTGGTGCGTCATCTCGTGGGCCGCCGCCATGGCGCGGTCGTGCGCGCGCTGGCGGGTGCGTCGGCGTGGGTGGCGGCCGAATGGCTGTTCCCGAAACTGCTGGGCGACACGCTCGGCCACGGGCTGTATCCCTCGCATCTGCTGCGCCAGATCGCCGATGTCGGCGGCGCGGCCGGCATCACCTTTCTGCTGATCCTCGCGAACGAAGCCGTGGCCACGGCCCTCCTGCGTCGTCGCGACGGCATGCGTGCGCTGGCCAAGCCGCTCGCGATGGCCGCGTGCATTCCGATTGCGATGGCGGGCTACGGCGGCGTGCGTCTCTCGATGCTGTCGGCCGCGCCCGCGAGCACCGACAAGCCGCTGCGCGTGGGCATGGTGCAGTCGAACATCGTCGACTACGAACGCCTGCGCCGCGAGATGGGCGCGTACGAGGTGGTGCGTCATGTGCTCGACACGCATTACGCGATGTCGCGCGAGGCCGTCGAACAACATCAGGTCGATGCGCTGCTGTGGTCGGAAACCGTGTATCCGACCACGTTCGGCAATCCCAAGAGCGAAGGCGGCGCCGAACTCGACCGCGAGATCCAGGATTTCGTGTCCGCTGCCGGGGTGCCGCTGGTGTTCGGCACTTACGATCTGGATGCGGCCGGCGAATACAACGCGGCCGCCTTCCTGCGGCCGCAGGCGGCGCCGCTGGGGTTCTATCGCAAGACCGATCTGTTCCTGTTCACCGAATACGTGCCGCAGTGGCTCGACGGCCCGACCTTCCGGCGCTGGATGCCATGGGCCGGCACTTGGACGCGCGGCGACGGCGCGCGCGTGTTCCCGCTGCAGCTGGCGGATGGGCGCGAGATTCCGGTGACGCCGCTGATCTGCCTCGACGACGTGAACAGCGACCTGGCGATCGACGGCCGACGGCTGGGCGCGCAGGTGATCCTGGGCATGTCGAACGACTCCTGGTTCAGCGGACACCCGGCCGGCGCGAACCTGCATCTGGCGGTGGCGGCGTTCCGCAGCATCGAAACCCGGCTGCCCCAGCTGCGCGTGACCAACAACGGGGTCAGCGCGGTCATCGATGCGACCGGCAGCATGGTCGCCAGCACGGCGATGGACGAACAGAAAATCCTGATCGGCGAAGTGCGGACGGGCGAACCGCCTGCAACGCTGATGGTGGCCTGGGGCGACTGGGTGGGACGCGCGGGTTTCGCAGCGCTGCTGCTGTTGGCGCTGTCCGCGGCGAGCGCGGCGCTGGCGAAGCGAGCCGCCCGCAATGCGACGCCTGCCGCGTCGACAACGACATCGCCCGAAGACTTCCGGGCCGACGCGATCGTGTTTGCGCCCGCATGGCGCATCGCGGCGGGCCTGCTGCAGGGCTTCGCCCGCGGCAGCCTGCTGTGGATGGGCGCGGCGCTGCTGTTCCTGGACAACGCAGAAACGAATCGGCTGACGCAGATCTGGATGTTCGCCGCGCTGGTGCTGGCGCCCGAGGTCGCCGCATGGTGCATCCAACGCGCCTTCGCCGCGACGCTGCGCATCGAAGGCGGCGCATTGGTGCTGGAACAGCGCGAACGACGCACCGAGATCCCGGTGCGCAGCATTGCCGCGGTGACGCCGTGGATACTGCCGATCCCCGCGACCGGCCTGTGGCTGACGCTCGACTCGGGCCGACGCTGGCCGCAGGGCATCGCGCTGACCGATCCACCTGCACTCACCGATGCACTGGTTCGCGCCGGCGCGCGCTCTGCGCTCGCCGAGCCGTTCATCGGTCGCGCGGCGGCCTACATGCGCGTGCGCCTGGCCGTTCCCCGCAAGGCCATCGACCGCATCGCACTGAAGTTCGTACTGTTCCCGCTGGTACCCGCACTGCCCGCCTTCCGCCTGCATCAGCACATCGCCTTCGGCGGCACCTTCGGCGAGTACCATACCTTCGGCCTGCAGGCCTACCTCACCGCACTCGCCATCTGGTGGGCCACGTGGGCGATTCATCTGGCGATGTTCGCCGCAGCGCTGCGGGTCGCGATCGAAGCGGGCACGTGGATGTCGCTCGCACTGCGTCCCGCAAGCGCGATCGACGTTCGCAGGACGCTCGAATTCCTCGGCCGACTGGCGTTCTACGTCGGCGTGCCGGCGTGGCTGGCGATCCGCTTCCTGGCTTGAAGTCTCGATTGACGCGTTCCGGTCCCGGCGAGATCATGGGTAGAACCTGCAGAAGCGAGCCGCTCCAGGAGGAATGACGATGCCCCAGCACCGCATCTATCGAATGATAGTTTTCGGGCATCTACCCGATGTATGTGCAGAAGGTCGAACGCAAGCAGCGCACGCGGGAAGAGGTCGATCGGATCATCTGCTGGCTGACCGGTTACGACCAGGCTGAATTCAAGCAGCAGATCGAACGTCAAGTCGACGTCGAGACCTTCTTCGACGAAGCGCCCTCATTCAACCCGGGCGCTTCGCTCATCGCCGGCGTGGTGTGCGGCGTACGCGTGGAGGACGTCGAAGACCCGCTGATGCGCAAGGTCCGTTACCTGGACAAGCTCATCGATGAACTCGCGAAGGGGAAGGCTCTGGACAGGATCCTGCGGCACCATTGATCCGGTTCAGTGCAGTTTTAACGCTGCATTGTTTCGTAGGAGAGCCTTCAGGCCCGAGCTTCAAACCTGATTGAAAAGCGCTCGGGGCTGAAGCCCCTCCTACACAAGCACGGCCATCGATTCGAAATATCCGCACCGGATCGATAACGCATATCAGCGGCAGCGCACAAGGCATCCTTCTTCATGAAAAAACTGTGCAAGTATTGCAAAGAACGGCCCGCAACGACGAGCGCACGCTCGAATCCGGGTTGCTTCTGATAGGCTCGCACCCGCCGAGGCTCACTTCGCATTTGACCTGCACCGACAAGGATCGCCGGACGATTCAGGCCGCACGCAAGTACATCGAAGCGAAGCCCGGCGTGCTGGACAAGCAGATGAAGCAGTTCGCGATGCAGGGGCTTGCATACTGCGATTCCAAAAACCGGTAGCTGAGCATGCAGCCCCCGACCTTCACTCCAAAGCGATTCTGCATGCGTGACCGGATTGTCTGACCCGGAACCGTCCTCTGGCCGCACGATGCGCTTTGGGCATTCGCTGCTCATTGCCCTCACCGCCCTGTTGGCCGCTTGCGGTTTCTGCGGTTCCAACGAGGATGCGATCGCATCGGCGCGCAGCCTGTCGCAGCTCAGGCTTGCACAGCTGTTCCGCGACCTGCAGTCGCTGGACACCGAATCCGGGCGCCATCGCGTGCATTTCGACGCCGACACTGGAATCCCCGATGCTTTCCACGATCTCGCTCCGAAGTCTATCGTGATCGACGGACAGATCGCACGCGTACATCTGTCGGGCTGTGCCGACGACAAGGTGCTCCTGGTCGCGAAAGGTCTAGGCATGAGCGGCGACAAGCAGATCGCGCTTCTGCCTGGCGAGGCTCACGACGCGCAGATGTTATGGCGATCCAGATGACGATCGATGGCTCGATCGGCTGGATCGTTGTCCACAAGGGAATCGCGACATGCTGAAGACCTATCGTGCAAGTTGCCACTGCGGCAAGGTCGTGGTGGAAGCATCGCTGGACCTCGAACAGTCCAGCTATCGCTGCAACTGCTCCATCTGCCGCCGCAATCGCTTCTGGCCCGCCGTCGCGATGCCGGAGCATTTCCGCATGGTCTCGGGCGAAGACGAACTGACTTGGTATGTGTTCGGCGGGCAGAAGAACCACCATTATTTCTGCAGGCACTGCGGCGTAAGAGTGTTCGGCGTCTGCAACGACACGCCTGTCGGCACGATGTACGGCGTGAATATCGGCTGCCTGGAAGGCGTGACGGAAGAGGCCTTGTCGCGCATCCCGATCACGTATGTCGATGGCATGCACGATCGCTGGGAGTCCGCGCCCGAGTTCGCCGGGCATCTGTAAGCACCCCGGCGACGGCCGGTGCCGCTCGCACCTGGCAGACCCGCACGATCGTCTGGCTTGACGGCCGCCTTCCGGACAAATATGTTAGCTGTTACATAAATACTGATATATCGTCATGGAATACATCGCCCAGCTCGGACTTGTCGCCCTCGGCAGCCGCATGCGCGCCATCAGCGACCGGCTTTACACCACCGCCGACGAGGTCTACCGGGTTTCCGGCCTCGAACTGCAGGGGCGCTGGCTGCCGCTGCTGCGGATCCTCCACGACCGCGGGCCGCAGACCGTGGGCGAAATCGCCGAGGCCGTGGGCCAGACCCATTCCGCGGTGAGCCAACTCGCCGACAAGCTGACCGATCAGGGTTGGCTGCATGTGGTGGCGGACCCCGCCGACAGGCGCCGCCGCCGGCTGGCGCTGACAACGCACGCCCAAGTCGAACTGCGCGCGGCCAAGCCGCTGTGGCGCGCGATCGAGGATCTGTTCACTCTTCACTGCCGTGATCACGGCATCGACCTGCTGCATGCGCTGGCGACCTTCGAGAGCGTACTGGCGCCCACGCTCGCTGGCGCCATCGTCGAACGCGCCGCCAGCCAGGACCGCTCCGCGCTGCGCATCGTGCCCTTCGATCCGGCGTTGCGGGAACACTTCTACCGGCTCAATGAAGCCTGGCTGCGAAAATATTTCTATGTCGAGGAAATCGACCATCGCGTGCTGTCGAACCCGGAAACCGAAATCATCGCGCGCGGCGGCACCATTCTGTTCGCGATCCTGGGCGATGAGGTCGTCGGCACCTGCGCGCTGATGCCCGAGACGAACGGCGCGGACGCCGATGGCGCGGACACCGACGGAATCTACGAACTCACCAAGATGGCGGTGGACGAACAGCGCCAAGGCTTGGGCATCGGCCGCGCGCTGATGGAAGCGGCGATCGCAGAATTCAGACGCCGCGACGGGCGCAGGCTGTTCCTGGAAACCAACGGCAAGCTCACGCCGGCCTTGCGGCTGTACGAGAGCATGGGCTTCGAGCGCCAGCCGTCGCTCAAACCCGATTCGCATTACGACCGCGCCGACGTCTACATGGTGTGGCGCGACCCGGCGCAGCCCGCAGGCTGAATACGCTGCGCCGCACCATTGCGCGCGGACCGTTGCAAACGAATTCATCGCAGCCCGCGGCGCTGACAGCCACCGCACGGCGTGGCAAGGTGCAGCGACCGACGCTGTCGCCCTTCGAGTATTCCCGGTGAAATCCATCGCCCCACGGCTGTTTTCGACCACGCTGCTTTCGACCACGCTGCTGCTCGGCTTCGCGACACAGGCCCACGCGCAGACGCCGGCGCCCGAGCAACGCACGCTGACGCTCGAACCCGCCGCGGGACGATGGTGGGACCACGCCACCGTGTACGAGATCTGGCCGCGCTCGTTCAAGGATTCCGACGGCGACGGCAACGGCGATTTCAACGGCATGACCTCGAAGCTCGGCTATCTGAAGGATTTCGGCGTCGATGCGATCTGGCTCACCCCGGTGTTCGAAGCGCCGTCGTACCACGGCTACGATTTCCAGGATTTCTACAGCGTCGAACGCGACTACGGCACGATGGCCGACTTCGAGCGTTTCATCGCCGAAGCGCACAAGCGCGACATCAAGGTCATTCTCGATCTGGTGCTGAACCATATCTCCGACAAGCACGACTGGTTCCTCAAATCCGCGCGCGGCGAACCGGGTTACGAGGATTATTTCGTCTGGCGCGACCAGCGCCCGGAAGGCTGGGGCCAGGCGTGGTCGAACCAGCCGAATCCCGAAGCGGTGTGGCACTGGAACGACACGCGCAAGGCGTATTACTACGGCGCGTTCGGCGGCTCGCAGCCCGACGTGAACCTGAAGAATCCGAAGGTCGTCGAAGAACTCGACCGGCTCGCGGCGTTCTGGCTGAAGAAGGGCGTGGACGGTTTCCGCCTTGATGCCGTGCGCTACGCGATCGAGGACGGCCCGCTGTCGCAGCAGGCGGACACGCAGGCGACCCTCGACTACTGGACTGGCTTCACGCAGCGTGTCAAAGCCATCAATCCCGACGCACTGCTGGTCGGCGAAGCCTGGGCCGCGCTCGAAACCACCGGCCGCTACCGCAACGGCGGCCGCGGCCTCGACGCCGGCTTCGATTTCGACTTCGGCAATATCGTCATCGACATCCTCAACCCCAACGCCAGCCGCCGCGCCGACTTCGGCACGCTCAGCGACGCCGATATCGGCAAGAAGCGCGACAGCCTGTGGGCCAATCTGCAGCAGCGCGCCGCCGCCGCGCCGATGGGTTATTTCTCCCCGTTCCTGACCAACCCCGACCAGAACCGGATCATGCACACCCTGGAAGGCGACGCAGCCAAGGCGCGGATCGCCGCGAGCCTGCTGCTGACCTCGCCCGGCACCGCCTATCTGTACTACGGCGAAGAAATCGGCCTGTCGCAATACGCGACCGGCGAGGACCGCTACCGCCGCGCGCCGATGCAGTGGACCGACGACGCCAACGCCGGCTTCAACAAGAGCGGCCGCAACTGGGTCGACCTGCGCGCGCCCCGCGGATATCGCGGCGACCAGGGCGCGTGGTGGTCGAAATACTGGAAACAACAGCGCGGCAAGGGCGTCTCGGTCGCAGCGCAGCAGGCCGACCAGCACTCGCTCTATCGCCACTACAAGCGCCTGCTCGCGGTGCGTCGCCAGAATCCCAACCTGCAGCAGCCGCAGACCCTGCACTACCATCCGGTCGCCGATGCGGATGTCTGGGTGCTGCAGGCGAGCGGCCAAGGCCGCGACACCTGGGTGGTGATCAATCTCGACCCTGCGAAACCGGCGACGCTCGATGTCCCCGAAGCGCTGCGCGGCGAGCGCGTGGATCAACTCAGCGGCGAAAGTATGCGTCTGGACGCGCAGGCGACGCTGGCACCGGGGCAGGCCTGGGTGTTCTGAGGGGATTCCGTCCTCCGCCGGAATGGCGAAACCCGACGGCTTCGCCACTTTCATCGATCCGCTACGGACAGGTTCGAAACCGATGGCTGTGCTTGCGTAGGAGGGGCTCAGCCCCGAGCTCTTTTGATCATCGGGTTTGTGGCCTGAAGCTCGGGCCTGAAGGCCCTCCTACAAAGGCATGCAGCGTCTTGCGGACCTCCGGAACGACGGAGCCGGACGATTCCACGTCCTTCAAACCACTCCGCCCCTGTTTCTCCGCCGCCACCGCACCTACACTGCCGACAGTTCCCGACTCCGGACATCGGCATGACCTACCAAGACACCGTCGCTCCGAATCCGGCGCGCTCATGGATGGCGCACATGTCGGCCGGACTGGGCCTGCTGTCGCTGCTGGGCGTGTTGTGTTTCCACTTCCCGGAGCTGCTGACCAGCAAGGAATTCCGCGCCGCGTATTCGGAAACGACCGCACGCAATCTGTTGCTGATCGGTTTGATCGCCGCATTCGCGATGGGCACGTTCGCGATCCTGCGCAACCGCAACCGCCGCATCGCATTGACCGGGGTGATCTCGGCGGCGCTGGCGGTGCTGCTGGGCGGCGCCACGGTGCATTTCAACGAGATCGAATCCACGCCCTATTCGCTGGGCCTGGACTGGTTCGTGATCTCGCTGTTCTTTTCGACGATCATCTTCGTGCCGATCGAACGCATGCTGCACGTGCGCAACCAGTCGCCGCTGCGCCCCGAGTGGCGGACCGACCTCGCCTATTATTTCGTCGGCCACATCCTGGTGCAGTTCATCCTGATCGCGGTCACCGCGTCCACGACGACGATGGATGCCTTGATCGCCAGCGACACCGTGAAGTCCGCGATCCAGTCCTGGCCGATCTGGCTGCAGTTCATCCTCGCGGTGTTCGTCGCCGACGTCTTCCAGGCCGGACTGCACCGGATCTATCACAACGTGCCGTTCCTCTGGCGCTTCCACGCCGTGCGTCATTCCAGCCGGCACATGGACTGGCTGGCCGGCTCGCGCATCCATCTGATCGAAATCCTGCTGACCCGCTCGGCGGTGCTGACGCCGCTGGTCGTACTGGGCTTTTCGGCGCCGGCCATCAACGCGTACGTCATTCTGGTCGGCATCCAGGCGGTGCTGGCGCACGCCAATCAGCGGATCAATTTCGGCTGGCTGGAATGCGTGCTGGTGACGCCGCGCTACCACCACTGGCACCAC
>JAYUUH010000479.1:0-3025 GCA_043754745.1 Lysobacter sp. | reverse complement strand
CGCCCGGAGGCATGAAATTCTTGCGCGAACCACGGCCTGGCGGGCCGCACGCCGGCACAGTAGCAGAACCTCGCCTTGACACAGGCTTAAGGTCGTGAGGTTACGATGATGGAGATGAACGACCTGTCCGATACTGCCCCGCCCCAACGCCGCCGTTCCTCACGCAAGGCCGCCAAACCCGCCGATGCGCCCGCCGCCGCGCCTGCGGAAGCGGCGGTACTGGCCATTCTCGAACACGCGCTGCAGCCCGATGCGGAGGCCCGCGCCGAAGCGGAGGTCGAATCCGTTCTCGCCGAGGCTTCGTCTGGCGGCCCCCGGGCCGGACCCAAGGCCACCCGCGATCCGGCGCCCGCCAAATCGCGCCGCGCCTCCCGCAAGCGCGGCAAATCCGCGAAGGCGGCAGCGGCGGCGTTGTCGCAGGTCGAGCCGGCTGCCGAGCCGGCCGACGCCCCTGGCGAAGCCCCGGGCGACGCCACCACAGAGGTTGAAGCGGCCTCTGACCTCGCTGCGATCGCGTCCGTCGAAGTCGTCGAGTCATTGGACACCGGAGACCGCGAGGCCTCGCCGCAGAACGAAGTCGAATTCACCCAAGCCAGATTCGCCGAAGTTGGACCTTCGGAGCCCCAGTGGGCGGAATCCGGGCCGACAGAAGTTGATCGATACGAGCCTGATGGATACGAGGCCGGGCCGACCGAAGGCGATCAAGACGGATCCGAGCCACACGAATCCGAGCCGCATGCCCCCGAGCGACACGATCCCGATCGGTATCACTATCAACACTACCACCGGCCCGAAGACGACCTTCCGCACAGCGACAGCGCCCCGCCCGGCGACCATGACGATCCGCCACCACCGCCGCCACCGCCTCCTCCTCCGCCATCCCATCACCATTGGGTCTATCTGGGGTTGGGCGTATTCCTGCTGGCGCTGGGTTTCGGCGTATGGGGCGTATGGGCAGTGTTCTTTTCCGGCGATACCGTCCCGGGCCAAAGCGCGGCCGCCCTGACCGCGCGCAGCGAGAAGCTGAGCCAGGAAGTCTCGACATTGCGCCGCTCCGACCAGATCAGCCGCGACGCCAACCGCGACCTCGAACGCACGCTCGCCGAGCGCGACGAGGAAATCGCCGGCCTGCGCGCCGATATCGCCTTCTACGAAAGTTTCGTCGGCGCCACCGGCCAGCGCCGCGGGCTCAGCGTCCACGATCTCGACATGCAGTTGCAGGGCGGCGATGCCTGGCATTTCGTCGCCACGCTGACCCAGAACCTCAACCGCGGCGCGGTCAACACTGGCCGGGTGACCCTGTCGATCGAAGGCACCCGCAACGACCGTCTCGAAAAACTGTCGTGGTCGGGCCTGCGCAAGCAGAACAACGCCCCCGGCGTCGCCTATTCCTTCAAGTATTTCCAGCAGGTCGAAGGCGAAGTCCTGCTGCCCAAGGGCTTCAAGCCGCTGCGGGTCAGCGTGCGGCTGGTGCCGGCCGGTGGCAGCGCGGTGGAGCAATCCTTCCCGTGGCCCGACACCGTGCGCAGCGACGAGGGCGGCTGAACCGGTCGAAATCGCGGCGATCCGCTGCGGAGGCGCTGCGATCGGCTCGCGCGGCTTGAACCGCCGGCTCCGTCGCCCCATCCTGTCGCTATGGATACGCACACCACCGCTCCGTCCGCCTCCGCGACCGATGTTCCGCCGTCGCCGATCGATTTCACTGTCGCCGCCGCCGCCAAAGTGCGCGAGCTGATCCGCGAGGAAGGCAACCCCGCGCTCAAGCTGCGGGTCTATATCCAGGGCGGCGGCTGTTCCGGGTTCCAGTACGGCTTCGAATTCGACGAACAGCAGAACGAGGACGACTTCGCGGTCGCCACCGACGAAGTGACGCTGCTGGTCGATCCGCTGAGCCTGCAGTACCTGGTCGGCGCCCAGGTCGACTACACCGAAAGCCTGCATGGCTCGCAGTTCGTGATCCGCAATCCGAACGCGAAGACCACCTGCGGGTGCGGCAGCAGTTTCAGCGCCTGACCGTGGTGTTTTCGACATGACCCCCACAGACTGCCTGCCGGCGCCGAATTACGCGTTCGTCGATGGCGCCCTCGACCGCGCGGATGCGCTGCGCGGCAAGCCCGATGTTCTCCACGCCTGCTGGCCGAACGCGCGGGTGCTGTTGATCGACCGCGACGGCCGCACGCTGGGCGACGACGATGGCGGGCTGGTCGCCACGCGCGGCGGCGATCTGGGCGACGCACCCGGCGAGGCGATCTTCCTGGGCATGCGCGGCGACGAAAGCTGGTTCGCCGCGCGGCTGTCCGATGGTCATGATGAAGACGAGCGCCACGGCGTGCCGCCGGCTCGGCGGATCGATCTGCGCGCCGCCGCGGCGCAGTGGACGCCGTTCGAAGCCACGGTCTTCGCCCAAGCGCGCGCGGTGCTGCACTGGCAGCAGCGCCATCGTTTCTGCGGCGCCTGCGGCGGCGCGCTGGAATTCCAGCGCGGCGGCTGGCAGGGCCATTGCGCGCAGTGCGGACTCGACCACTATCCGCGCACCGATCCGGCGGTGATCGTCGCGATCACCGATGGCGAACGCCTGCTGCTGGGGCGCCAGGCCAACTGGTCGGCGCGACGCTATTCCACCCTCGCCGGATTCGTCGAGCCCGGCGAAACCCTCGAACAGACCGTCGTGCGCGAAGTGATGGAGGAGTCCGGCGTGCGCGTGCGCAGCAGTCGCTACCTCGCCTCGCAGCCCTGGCCGTTCCCGTCGTCGCTGATGCTCGGCTTCATCGCCGACGCCGAGCCCGATCCGCCGCAGGCCAACGAAGAACTGGAAGACGCGCGCTGGTTCGATCGCGAGGAAGTCGGCGCCGCGCTGCGCGGCGAAAATGCCGAGGCCGGCCTCATGGTGTCGCCGTCGGTCTCGATTTCGCGCTGGCTGATCGAGTGCTGGTATGCGGGCGTCGACATAGCCCGGGTGGACTCAGGACCAGTGCGACGATCCCCTTGGTAATCGCGGCGTTGCTGTCGGCGAGGAAGGTCAGGC
>JAYUUH010000478.1:0-9043 GCA_043754745.1 Lysobacter sp. | reverse complement strand
GCGTCGCCGCCGGCGGATATCGTGTACCAAGAACGCGACGTTGACGAAGTCCGGCGCTCGCAGGGTCTGCAGCAACCGGTTGAAGGTGTTGTGGCGGTGTTCGATCTCCCATTCCTCGCGTCCTACGAAGGGCAGGCCTTCGAGATGCCAGGACAACAGATAATCGCCCTCGCGGGTCTTGATGACCGAGGGAGAAACGTGCGAGGAGAACGGAACGAACTCGCTGATGGAAGTGTCGGGAGTGAACATGCGCCTTCGGGGTCGAAACTGTGCGGTGATTACGAAGTCCGTCGAAACGCATTCGGACCGTGACTGTCAGGATCGCTCCAGGCGAACCATGAAACAACACTGCGGCCCGATGCTCAGAAGATCTGTCTGCACGGAAACTCCATCACGCTCGGACCTGATACGACATTCCACCCGGTGTCCGAGCACATCGGACACCGGGTGGAACGAATCAAACAGTGGAAACACCCCGTCGAGTCACCTTGCCGGGACCGGTCATCTTGCCGCTGATGATGAACGGGCCGGAAAATTTGCGCTTCGCGCCGGGCTGCGTGTTGCGATAATCATTCGGGGAAAACACCCACATCCCCGCATGGTTTTTGACGTTGCGGGCCCGCAGCTTGAACTGGAGATTCAATCCAAGCAGACGGAAGATCATTTCGTCCCGCCTCGCCATCTGTCTCATGATGAAGATGATGGGCGGTATCAGCAGCAGATACTGCAGACCGAAATAAAGCGCAAGCAGAAGCGACCCGCCCGCACCGACGAAGAAGGGCACATAGGGCACCCCCATGAACATCGCCGGGCGGGTACAGCCGCGGAAAAGCACATTCTTATGCATTGAAGACCGGCAGCACGTTCATGAGCATCGCGGTGCCGCAATCCTCAGTAGCACCGCCCTCGCCACCCATGAGCATGCGAGCGATCTGGCCGGCGGCACCGATCAGCAAGCCACCGATGAGAATGGGGGCGACGTCGGAAATGCGCTTGTGGGCGAAAGCAATCTGGTAACCAGCGAAGATCACGGCGATGGTGACGACGGCGATCGAAGCCATATTGAGCAGGCCGGCGATATTTTCAAAGAAACCGCAAATACGCTCGTCGGCGCCTGCGAATTCTTGAGCAAACAGCATGTTCGGAACGGCAAGCACGGCCACGAAGACCATTGCCATCAGCAGCGAGGACACGTTGCCCTTGTTGGACATTTTCATCAGTTACTCTCCATTGGGTTGGTGGGGTGGAACGCTTGTTGCAACTATATACACGGTCCATGACAGCCCCGGGCATAGGGGGGAAACTAGAACACGAAAGCATCGTCCTGGTCTGGGGCGCTGATGACGAACGCCTTGTCCGAAGCCCGATCGCTGCGTTTGGGTTTGGCGGTAGCCGGCTCGGGAGCCGCTGCCGGTTCGGCGGACACGACTCTGGCGACGCCGACGGGTCCATTCGCCAGTACCGCACGCCCGATCATCGGTTGCGCCGGCATGGCGGACGCTGGCGCGGGCACGGAAGCCGGCTCGGGCACGGGAATTTCAGCCGCCAGAACAGTGGCTGGCTCGATCCGCGAGGTCGGCTCAATGCGCGAGCGCACGCGCTCGGCCCGGGAAGGCGCAGCTGCGGCGACAGTAGCCGGCGATTCGGACGCCGCGCCGCGTTCGGCCGGCGCGGCTGTGTTGTAGAGGGGATGCTTCGAAACCGGGACCGTTCGACGGGCCGTACGCCCGACGACTTCGATCGCAGGAGCGCCAGGCGCGTCGTCGGCCGTACGTCCCTGCCGGACAGAGGCGTAGATCTTCTGGACATAACCGTGGCGGAAACCGGTAGAGAAATTGCCGGAGTAGTAGCAGCTGAAGGACTTGCCCCAGTCGCCGCTGGCGCGCTGGTAGCACTCGGCCAGAATTTTCGATCCCGCGGACAGATTCGCGCAGGGCTCGAAGGCCTTCTCGTAGGTATCGAGGCCGTATTTGTCCAGATTATGTCGATTGACCTGGGCCAAGCCGATCGAAAAATTGAAGCCGCGGCTCTCCAGCATTCGTACGGTGGCGAGCGCTTCGGGGAGATTCTTGGGCTGGCGCACCAGGCGGCCGCCGACTACGCCGATGGCGTAGGGATTATAGGAAGACTCGACACGCACCACGTGGTGCATGACTTCTGTCGGGACGGCCAGTCCTTGGCAGCCCATCAGTTCCATGCCCGGTAACAAGCCGAAACCCTCCTGCCTGGAGCTGCAGACATTGCGCAGCGATTGTAGTTGTCGAAAAGGTGCATCCCCTGTCCTCCTATGCGCCCAGACCATACTCTACAGGCTAGTCGTGCCTGTCAACGAATGAATGGCCGCTGATGGTATCGAAAAACATGGCTTCCGTCTCAAAACCTAACCGCCAAGAGAGATCCAAGACATCATTGAGAGGTGCCTCGTATCCGGTTGCCTGCACGCTTGCAGGCATGGCAGGGGGATGACGTAAGATCGCATCCGGCCAACAGGGGATGGATGCATGGCAGGATCGGCAAAAAAAGTTGCAATTGAAACCATGAGCCCGCCGCCATCGCGTCGCGCCTGCACTCCGCGATCGCACTTCCTCCAAGCAAGGCGCAGCTTCGCCGCCGCTGTCGCCAGAATCGCGTGCCAGCACATCATCGCCCTTCCCCGGACACCTGAATCATTGCAGGACGCCACTCCGTGAGCAGCCAGAACTCCGACTCCAAAGCGAAATTCGTGTTTCTCCTCGTCCTCCTGGTCGCCACCGTCGTCGGCGGATTCTATCTGTCCGGCTATATCGTGCTGATGCAGCTGAAACTGAAGGGCGTCGATCTCCAGTGGAACACTTGGTGGAATTATTTCAAGGTCATTGACCAACCGCAGGTCCTGCCCTACGCCAAGAAGATCAAGAACAGCGGCGCGATCGGCTTCGGCGTGCCCATCGCGATGTGGCTGGGCCTGCTGCTGCTGGCGTTCAAGTCGAGGCCGAAGGCGTTGCACGGCGACGCCCGCTTCGCTACCGGCGGCGATCTGTCGCAAAAGGGCATGTTCAAGGCCGAGAAGAACGGCATCGTCGTCGGCAAGTTCGGCGGCAAGCTGCTGCGCCTGAGCGGTCAGCAGTTCGTGATCCTGGCCGCGCCGACCCGCTCGGGCAAGGGCGTGGGCATCGTGATCCCGAACCTGCTCGACTACCAGGAATCGCTGGTGGTGCTGGACATCAAGCAGGAGAACTTCGATCTGACCAGCGGCTGGCGGGCCAGCGTGGGTCACGAAGTCTATCTGTTCAATCCGTTCGCCGAGGACCGCCGCAGCCACCGCTGGAATCCGCTGACCTACGTCTCCGACGACCCGGCGTTCCGCGTGTCGGATCTGATGAGCATCGCCGCGATGCTGTACCCCGACGGCGCCGAAGACCAGAAGTTCTGGGTCAGCCAGGCCCGCAATGCATTCATGGCCCTGACGCTGTACCTGTTCGAGAAATACGACGACGACCAGAAGATCGGCTTCCCGTTTTCCAAGCCGCCGTCTCTGGGCGCGATTTACCGCCTGTCCTCCGGCGATGGCCAGAGCGAATTGAAGCCGTTCCTGAAGGATCTGGCGCAGCGGCCGTTCCTGAGCAGTCATGCCAAGACCGCGTTTTCCGGCATGCTGTCCCAGGCGGACGAAACCTTCGCATCGATCCTCGGCACCTTCAAGGAACCGTTGAACGCGTTCATCAACCCGATCCTCGACGCGGTGACCAGCGCCGACGACTTCCTGCTCACCGACGTGCGCAAGAAGAAGATGACCATCTATATCGGCATCCAGCCGAACAAGCTGGCCGAGAGCCGGCTCATCATCAATCTGTTCTTCAGCCAGCTGATCAATCTCAACACCAAGGAACTGCCGCAGAACAACAAGGAACTGAAGCACCAGTGCCTGTTGCTGATGGACGAATTCACTTCGATCGGCAAGGTCGACATCATCTCCACCGCGGTGTCGTACATGGCCGGCTACAACATCCGCCTGCTGCCGATCATCCAGAGCATGTCGCAGCTCGACGCCACGTACGGCAAGGATATTTCGCGCACGATGATCACCAACCACGCGCTGCAGATCGTCTATGCGCCGCGCGAGCAGCAGGATGCGAACGATTATTCCGAAATGCTTGGCTACACCACGGTCAAGAAGGACAGCTTCACCCGCGGCCGCGAATTCAGCCGCAGCGAGTCCGAGGAGCGCCGCGCGCTGATGCTGCCGCAGGAACTGAAGGCGATCGGTTTCGACAGGGAAATCTTCTTCTACGAAGGCATCCCGCACCCGGTGCTGTGCGACAAGATTAAGTATTTCCAAGACAAGTATTTCACCCAGCGGCTGTTGCCTGCGGTGAAGGTGGAACCGATGGTGATCAAGATCTGAAGCGTGCTTCGGCACGGTGCCGGGGCGACCGCGTTGCCCCGGCACGCTATGATCGCGGGACGTCTTCGAGGACTCCCGCCATGATCCGTTCCACGCTCGCTGTCGCCATCGCCCTGTGCTGCCTCGCTCCGTTGCATGCCGCCGCCACAGCGGATGTCGCCTTGCAGTGCGAACGCTTGTTCGACAGCCGAAAAGGACAGATGTTAGGCGCGCATACCGTGGTGGTACGCGACGGCAAAGTCGTCGAAGTGCGCGCGGGCCGCAGCGATATTGCCGGCGCCCGCAATATCGATCTCGCCGGACACACCTGCACGCCGGGCTGGACCGATCTGCACGTGCATCTGGGCAGCCAATCGAGCCCGCGCAGTTACGAGGAAGGTTTCCGACTCGACGACACCGCGTTCGCGCTGCGCGGCGTGAGCTACGCCCGCAAGACGCTGATGGCCGGATTCACCAGCGTGCGCGATCTCGGCGGCGAAGTCTCGCCGCACCTGCGCGATGCGATCAACGAGGGCTTGATCGAAGGCCCGCGGATCTGGGCCGCGGGCAAATCGATCGCCACCACCGGCGGTCATGCCGATCCCACCAACGGCATGAATTCGGCGCTGGCGCATCTGGTCGGCCCGCCCGGCCCGACCGAGGGCGTGATCAATTCGGCCGAAGATGCCCGCCAAGCCGTACGCCAGCGCTACAAGGAAGGCAGCGACGTGATCAAGATCACCGCCACCGGCGGCGTGTTGAGCTACGCGCGTTCGGGCGATGCGCCGCAGTTCACGGTCGAGGAAGTGCGCTCGGTGGTGGACACCGCGAAGGATTACGGCTATCGCGTCGCCGCGCACGCGCACGGGGCCGAAGGCATGAAACGCGCGGTGCTCGGCGGCGTGACCAGCATCGAACACGGCACTTACATGAACGACGAGATCATGGCGCTGATGAAACAGAAAGGCACCTGGTACGTGCCGACCATCTACGCCGGCCGTTTCGTCGCCGAGAAGGCGAAGATCGACGGATATTTCCCCGATGTCGTGCGCCCGAAGGCCGCGCGCATCGGCGCGCTGATCCAGGACACCGCCGGCAGGGCCTACAGGGCCGGGGTGAAGATCGGCTTCGGCACCGACATGGGCGTGGGCCCGCACGGCGACAATGCACGCGAATTCATCTATATGGTCGAAGCGGGCATCCCTGCGACCTATGCGCTGCAGTCGGCGACGCTGTACGCCGCCGAAGTGCTGGGCGTGGATGATCAGGGCGTGATCGAGGTCGGCAAGCGCGCGGACATCGTCGCCGTGCCAGGCGACCCGCTGAAGGACATCAATGTCGTGATGAACGTCGATTTCGTGATGAAGGACGGCGTGGTCTACAAGCGCCCTGGCGACGGGAAGTGAGCGCGGCGATGGCGAACATGGAATGGGCCGGTTATCTGGCCGCGGCGATGACCACTCTCGCCTTCGTCCCGCAGGCGTGGAAGACCATCCGCACCCGCGACACCCGCGGCATTTCGCTTGGGATGTATGTGGTCTTCACCATCGGCATCGCGTTCTGGCTGGTCTACGGCATCGCCTTGAATTCGATGCCGATGATCCTCTCGAACATTGTCACCTTCCTGCTGTCGTCGACGATCCTGGGGCTGAAGCTCAAGCACGGCTGAATCGCGCTTCGTGGCCAGCGTACGTCGCCCAGACGAACCAGACCACGAACGCCAGCCGCGGCGCGAATGCCGCCATCGCCCCCGGCCATGATGGCAATGCGAGCGCCAGCACCGCGATCGAGGCCACTACCGTCGCGCGCCTGAACCCACGCGATGGTCCGCTGGCCGCAATCAGAACACCCGCAGCCGCGAATGCGATCCACCAGACAGTCCAGGCCAGCGCATGCAGCGCATTGGCCTGGCCGCCGAGATTGTCGGGATCCAGCGGGAACAGTCCCTGCGCCGCGAACGCCAGCGCCGACAGCGTCGCGAGCTGCGTGCCGATCCGCGCGCCCCAGTTTGCCGTTGCCGGCAGTGCCGAACGGATCATCCAGAACATGAGCGCCACAGACAGCCCCGGCAACACGAATGCGAACGCATTGAAAGCCAGAGCTCCCGGAATGCCGACAGCGCCAAGTAACGCCAGCGGGTGCTCGCGATGCGAATAGCCGTCGAGCATCGCGCTGCAGATCGTCGCGGCGGCGACGAAGATCGCGAGGGCGGCCGGACCACAGAATCGCGTGTACCGGTTGATGTGCCCTGCGATCACAGTGCGTCCTTCCACTGGAAGACGTCCTCGACGCTTACGCCGAACGTGCGCGCGATCCGGAACGCCAGTTCCAGCGACGGCGCATACCGCCCGGCTTCCAGCGCGATAATCGTCTGCCGGGTGACGCTGCAAGCCTGCGCCAGAGCTTCCTGGGTCATTTCGCCGCGCTCGAAACGGAAGCGGCGGATGTGGTTGGCGATTGGCGTCGCGGTCATCGACGATCGCGCCAATGATGGAATACGCAGATCGAGGACTTGATCGTCCAAGCCAACGCCAAACACGCCAGCAGATAATGCTGGAACCATGCCGCCGAACGCGTGGTCAGCATAACGGCGTATGCGTCCATACCGATGATCGCGCCCGAAACACCGATGATCAAGGTCAAGGCAACCAGTGCGATTTTGGCGGCGGACGCAGAGATCGCTCTGTCGCGCTCATCCGCAACCACACCTTTTCCGGGCCGGGTCAACAAAAAGCCCGCGAAGAGCAGAACAAAAAGCAGATTCGATACGTTGGTATTGATCTCTTCCCAACCAGTGGCCCCTGCGGGCGCTTCGACAGAAAACAGATTCCAGCACAGGAATGCGAAAACCGAGGCGATAATCCCGAAGCGGATCCATACGAACTTCTCCTGCTTGTTCATCGCGCTTCACCTCTGCGGTCCTTCCAGTAATACGCCAAGATTGCCACGTACTCGCACAACCAACCCCACATCAACGCGAAAATCAGCAGGTTTCCGATCATCAGCGGCGTCGCCCATTCGAGTTTTTCGGCAGGCGTGAAACTCAGCATCACCGCGACGCCGACGATGCCGAGGATCAACGCGCCCCTGCCCCAACCCGCGGCCTGCACCGCGATCTCGCGGTCGCGTTCGTCCTCCTCCACCGATCCCTTCCAACGCGACGCCAACACGCTGGACAGGATCGTCCAGGCGATCAGCAGCAGCACCAGATTGCGCCCGACGGCAGTCGCGTCCGGGTTGTGCGGGATCGGTGCATCGTTGAAGACGTGCATCTTTGCGAAAAAGTAGGCCATGGCGACCAGAGTGAAGCCGGCGCCGACCCACGCCTTCCATTCCGCCGGCGACGCCGACCGCGCCAGTGCCTCGCGCGGCAGCCGCGATACCGAATACAGCAGGCCCCAGGCGCTGGCGATCAACAGCACCATGCCGAGATGGTCGGTATCCCACCCCAGCAATTGCTTCGGCCCGGCCAGTAACAGCCAGAGCGCGCAGCCCGCGACCAGCATCAACAGCCAACGCATTGAGGCAGGAGGTGTCATTGATGTAACTCCATGGTGACTAAATGTAAGATTAAGCATACATTTTGATCTTGGGATGTCAAGTTTTCTTTACATTGCTCCTCAGCGACCCGCGACTCGGCACTATCGTGGGCGCAACCCTCGAACGAAATCCCGAAGGAAATCCGCATGCCAGCCAGCCTGTCCGGAACGGCAGAACCCCAGCGCCACACGTCCGGTGCCGCAACCCGCCCCAGCTAGCGCTGGCGCAATCCTGCCCTGTACTTTGCGGCCGCCTGGAGCGGCTTTTTCGTGATGGGCGTGGAACTGCTAGGGGGGCGTCTGTTGGCGCCCTATTTCGGCAGTTCGATCTTCGTCTGGGGGCGCTAATCGCCGTATTCATGACCGCGCTGGCCATCGGTTATTTGATCGGCGGCCAACTATCGCTGCGCGCACCGTCGGCGATGGGACTGGGGCTGGTGCTGATGGCGGAGGCCTTGTTCGCGCTGCCGATCGTGTTCTTCGGCGACGCGGTATTCGATGCACTGTCGCTGGCGATCTCCGACCCACGCTACGGGTCGCTGCTGGCCTCGGCGCTGATGTTCAGCATCCCCACGCTGTTCTCCGGCATGGTCTCGCCGTATGCGGTGCGTCTGCTGATTCGCGACATTGAGAAATCCGGGCAATCCGCCGGACGCCTGTACTTCGCGTCTACTCTGGGGTCCGCCGGCGGCACCATCCTCACCACCTTCTATCTGGTGCTGCTGTTCGAGATCGACACGATCATCCTCGGCCTGATCGCGATCTCGTTCGCGATCGGTACGGCGCTGTGCATCACCGGACGTCGCCACCATACGGCTTGAATGGCTGATGCTCGTACTGCTGACGGCGGTCGGCTGCGCGCCCGACGCCGCCCTGAACAAGGGCGAGATCGTCCATCGCGAAAAGTCGATGTACCGGGACATCATCGTGCTGGACACCGGTACCCATCGCTGCATGACGTTCGCGCGACGGGGCGGGATGCAGAGCTGCATCTACAACGACACCCCGGATCAACTCGCCATCCCCTACACCGGGCCGTGTTCTCGGGCCTGATGGCCAATCCCGGCGCGAAGCGGGTGCTGGTGATCGGCCTGGGCGGCGGCGTGATCCCCACCGCGATGCGCCGGATCGATTCCGGGCT
>JAYUUH010000477.1:0-3046 GCA_043754745.1 Lysobacter sp. | reverse complement strand
GCGATCCGATGCGGACGGGATCCGCAGTTCCCAGGCGCTGCTGGAGAACGAGCCGCATGCCGATATCAAGTCGCTGAGTGTGTTCGCGTAGATGCGGCCTTCGACGGGCCGGATGTGGATGGTCCTGCCGGCGCAGATCGCATCGACAGGCTGGCCGCGATGTTCAGGAGCGGCGAGTCTGCACAAGGCGGGAACGCGGCCGTCGACATCGACGGCATCCGCGCTGTCGGCCGGCAGGTCGCGCGTGAGCAATTCGCGCAGATGCTGGGCGAGCACCGGCGCAGGACTGCTTTCCGACACGGCGACGCATTCCGTTTCGATATCCGCCGGGTGGTCGGAAATCGCGAGGATGGGCGTACCGCGTTTCTTGGCGAGATCGAAGGCCTGACGGCCGTAGGCATCGGAAAGAGCGGTGATGAGCAGATCGCAGCGCGTGCCGTCCCACGGACGGACCTTGGCGCCGATCCTGTAGGCGGGCAACAACGAGGCCGCTATGCGGATGCGCTGCTCCACGTGTTCGTTCAGTGCTGCGGTGGCGATATCGGCTCGGATCATGACCGTTGCGATGGTGGATACGGAGGAAAGCCGGCCTTGCGGCCGGCTCTTGATATCCCCCGGCGGATTCGATCGAACCCGCTGGAGTTTCTCACCTGACTTTGTTGCACGGCGATCAGGAGAAGTCGATGCTCTTCTCGAACGTGCGCAGTTCGTGGCGTGCCATCGCGAGATTCGCTTTCGAGCGGTCCAGCACCACGTACAGGAACAGCTTCTGGTTCGATTCCAGCGGACGGATGATGTGGTACTGCTTGGTCAGGCTGATCAGGATGTCTTCGATCGTGTCGTTGAGCTTGAGATTGTTGGCGACCTTGCGCTTGGAGCGTACGACCTCGGCGTTGCCGGCTGCGGCGATTTCGAGATTGACGCTAGTACCGTCGCCGGCGAGCAGCATGCCGCTTTCGGTGTCGACAAGGGCTGCGGCGACATAACCGTCGAGATTGCGCAGGGGTTCAAGCGAAATTTTTGCCATGGAAGTGGATCCTTTGGAGGTGTGGTTCGAGGTTGCGGGGTATTGCAGCGGTACATACGACTTTATAAGTCGATGGGATTCGATGCCCGGGAGCACCAGACCGTTCTGCTCGCCGTGCCGGCGCATGGTGGGGTCGGCGGAGCGCGATTCAATAGAGCGCGATTCAGTGGTTGGCGTCGATCGACAGCGCCAATTGCGCGGCGGTGTCGAGCGCCGTGCGGATCGTCATCGCGAGGTTGTCGCTCGCATCCGCGCAAATGCACAGGATGTGCATCTTCGCTGTGGTCGGAATTCTGACCATCACGATCGAGCCGTGCTCGGTCGCGGTGCTGTTGTACAGCGCCTTGCTGCCGAGCGCTTCGCGACTGAAGGATTCGACCAGGCCGAGAAGGGAACTCATCAGTGCGGCGGAGCGTTGAGGATCGGCGTCGCTGGAGGCGCTGTTCGCATGCGCGAAGCTGCGGCCATCGACCATCGCTACCGATGCGAAGCGGATGGCGGCGGATTTTCCGACGAGGGATGCAAGCACGGTCTGGCATTCGGTTTTCGCGTGCGTGCCGGGTGTCGCATGCGCGGGCTTCGGATCGTCCATCGGTGTCGCGATGGCCTGCGGGTGGAGTGTGCTTGTATACATGTCGGGGTACAAAGCATTTTTCATGCCAAGTATATCCTGCGGTGTCTTTTTATGGACAACTCTGGAATAGCGCGACTTGAGACGCGATATTGCTGCTCTGGAAACGTTTCCGGTCTGGATTCTGGACGCAGGGGGTCAGTTTGTTCCACTGCAAGGCGCTTGGTCCGATCGATTCCCTGATCGGGGTGACGCCACACGGCAGCCGACGATCGATGTCGCCGCCGATGGCTCGTTCCGCAGTCGAAACGCCGGCTGGACAATGCGTTCTGATATCGTGAAATCCACTCCGCATATCCGACGACCGATGACCGCCTACCTGTTGACCAAGACCGCGCACCTCGTCTTCGTGATTGCCTGGATGGCGTCCGTGTTCTATCTGCCGCGGATCTTGGTCAATATCGCCGAAGCCGGCGATGTGCCGGCGGTGCGCGAGCGGTTGGTGCTGATGGGCCGCAGGCTGTATCGCTTCGGCCACGCCATGTTCGGTATCGCGCTGCTGTCGGGGCTGGCGCTGTGGCTGCATTTCGATATCGGCGGTGGTTGGCTGCACGCGAAATTGACGCTGGTGGCGTTGATGCTCGCGTACTTCATCGTGTGCGGACGCTGGCTGAAGGGCGTCGACAATGGCCGCGCCTTGCCCTCCGCGAAGGCGATGCGCTTGATCAACGAGCTTCCGGTCTTCGCGCTGGCCGCGGTGGTTTATCTGGTGCTCGCGAAGCCGCTCTGAACCGCTGTTCGAATGCTCGGTTCAGCCACCGGAAGCGCATTTCATGCCGCCGGTAGAGCGGCCTTCAGGTGGCTGCTACCAGGTACGCAACCGTGTCGTTTTCGTCGGCCGTGGGCACGCCCCTGATGTCGCCGCCGACCGGGTCTGCTTGTCCGCTCAAACGTTCGCGATCAACGTTTGAACGCTTCCGGCTTCGGCAATGTCACCGGCACGCCGTCGGCGGTGCAGAGGTTCGCCGCGCACAGGCGTTCGCGCAGCGTCGGCGTGGCCTGCAGTAGGATGTGGAAGATCACGTTCTGTTCGATGGTGCCGCGCACCGCTTCCGCGCCCGGGCCGCGCGCCCAGATGCCCACGTCATCGCCGCCGTGGGTTTCGTTCGACAGCGGAATCATCGATTCCTGCATGTAGTCCGGGTGTTCGGTGTCGACATCGGCCAAGTCCGGCCGGCCTTCGCCCGCTTTCTGATAACCGCTGACTTCATGCAGGAAGGTTTTCGGGCCTTCGGGCTGCTGGTCGGTTGCACCGGCATGGCCCGGGCCGTTGGCGTAGCTCAGCGTGGTGTAGGTCTGCCCGGTGGCGTCGGTGGCGTATCCGCTCGGGTTGCTGCCTTCGCCGCTGCTGCCCTTGACCTTGCCCAGGATCGCGTTGCCGCGCACCG
>JAYUUH010000476.1:0-9096 GCA_043754745.1 Lysobacter sp. | reverse complement strand
GCCGTGTCGGAACGTAATCGGAGAAGAGTAACGGATTCGCGTCGGCGTGCATGACCGTCGGCATGCGGACCGGGCCGGCCGTCGACCGCGGGTTTATCATCGCGGCCTCCCTGCCGCGACGCACGCCCGTGACCGACCACCGCACCCGTTTCCTGCAGCTCGCGCTGCGCGTCGAAGCCCTGCGCTTCGGCGAATTCACGCTCAAATCCGGGCGGCTCAGCCCGTATTTCTTCAACGCGGGACGCTTCGACTCCGGCGGCGCGCTGTCCGCGCTGGCCGGCTGTTACGCCGACGCGGTGGATGCGGCGGGAGTGGGTTTCGACCTGCTGTTCGGCCCGGCTTACAAGGGCATTCCCCTGGCAACCGCGCTGGCCTGCGAGTACGCCCGGCGCGGCCGCGACCTGCCGCTGGCGTTCAACCGCAAGGAAGCCAAGGCCCACGGCGAGGGCGGCACCTTGATCGGCGCGCCCTTGGCGGGCAAGCGCGTGCTGATCGTGGACGACGTGATCACCGCCGGCACCGCGATCCGCGAGGCCCTGTCGCTGATCCGCGAGGGCGGCGGTCTCCCGGCCGGGATCGCGATCGCGCTGGACCGCCAGGAAATGACCGTCGAGCGCACAGCCCCGGAAAGCCCGGCGCTGTCGGCGGCGCAGGCGGTGACCGCGGAGTCCGGGATTCCCGTGATCGCGGTCGCAGGTCTGGACGACCTGCTTGCATTTACCGGCGAAACCGCCGAACTTCTCGACCAACGCGAGCGTCTGTCGGCCTATCGGGGCCGTTACGGCTGCCGCATGTCCACCCAGAACGCGCCGACCGGGGGGTAGGCCACAGATGCATCAGCGAATGTTGCCGTCCACGATGCCGAATCGATGGAGCATGACCCTGCTCGCGGTCGGCCTTGCGCTGGGCGTGGCGTCGATCGCGAGCGCTCAGGAGAAACCGAAGGAACGGAAACTCTACTGCTGGGACGAGGGTGGGCGGCGGGTCTGCAGCGACGCGCTGCCGGCGTCGGCGGTGGGCCGCCAGCGCACCGAGTTCGACCCCAGGACCGGCACCAGCGTGAACCGGATGGCCCGCGAAATGACCGCGGAGGAGCGCATACGCGCCGCCGCCGAAGGGGAAGCGCGCCGGGCCGAAGAGCAGCGCGCGCGCCGCGAGATGGCGATGGTGGTGTCTTACGACAACGAGGAAGACCTGAAGCGATCTTTCAACAATCGCTTCGAGCTGGTCGAAGAATCGTTGAAGGGCTCGGAGTTGGCGCTGGTCAACCTGCACAACAGCCTGGTCAGCTTGCTGCGCCAGGCCAATGCGCTGGAGCTGGAATCCAAGCCGGTCGGCAATGTGCTCCGCAACAAGATCCTGAGCCAGCACGCAGAACTGCAGGGACTTCGCACGCTGAAGCAGCGTCAGGAAACCGAACGCGCCGCCCTCAACGCTGAGTTCCAGGACGCGCTGTCGCGCTATCGGGTGCTGAAAAGCGCCCAGCAGGGCACCGCCGAGGCGTCAACGCCTGCGCCCGCCACCGGCGGCTGATGGGCGTCAATGGCAATATACCGCGCCACTCTGGTCGCCACTGCCAATGATTCGGATAGTCGGTTTGCGGCCTGGAATTGGCTTGAGAAGCATCAAGACGCTCTCACTTTCGTATCAGATAATCTCGGCTGCGGCTGCTGCGTCGACATCTGGAACGTAGAAGGCAACTCGGAGGTATTGGCCTCGATCCCCACCGATCTTGTCGCCAGCAGCGCATGGGCCGACGGCAACGAGGCATGAACCTGTTCAATATCTGCCGACCGCATCGGTAGGCCTTCAGGCCGCTGGCTTCTGTCATCCCGAATGTGAGGGATCTGCTGTTGTTCCAGCGGCCTGAAGGCCGCTCTACGGTTTGAAGAGCGCCGAGCCTCTCACGAACCGACCCAATCAGAACGGCAGGACCAGATCCGGCTTCTGCTGCAGCAGGCGTTCGCGGAACGCTGCCTGGATCCGTGCCAGCGCGTCGGCGTTGTCGGCATCGAAACGCAGCACCAGCACCGGAGTGGTGTTGGACGCCCGCACCAGGCCCCAGCCATCCGGCCAGTCGACGCGCAGACCGTCGATGGTGGACTGCCGTCCGCCCTCGAAGAAGGCGCCTTCGCGGAAACGCTCCACGAACGCGTGCGGATCGCCGCCGGGGGCATCGACCTTGATCTCCGGCGTCGACACGCCCTTGGGCAGCGCATGCAGCACGTCGTCCGGCAGTTCCGGGGCGGTCGCGAGGATTTCCAGCAGCCGCGCAGCTGCGTAGATGCCGTCGTCGAAGCCGTACCAGCGCTCGGCGAAGAAGAAGTGGCCGCTCATCTCGCCCGCCAGCTCGGCGCCGGTCTCGCGCATCTTAGCCTTGATCAGCGAATGCCCGGTCTTCCACATCAGCGGGCTGCCGCCGTGGCGCAGGATGTGCGACGACAGGCGGCCGGTGCATTTCACGTCGTAGACGATCATCGCGCCCGGGTTGCGCTCCAGCACGTCAGCCGCGAACAGCATCAGCAGGCGATCGGCGTAGATGTTCTCGCCGTCGCGGGTGACCACGCCGAGGCGGTCGCCGTCGCCATCGAAGGCGATGCCGAGATCGGCATCCAGGCGCTGCACCATCTTGATCAGATCCTGCAGGTTATGCGGCTCGCTGGGATCAGGGTGATGGTTCGGGAAGGTGCCGTCGATCTCGCAGTACAGCTCCTCGACCTCGGCGCCGATGGCTTCGAGCACGCGCGGACCGATCTCGCCGGCCACGCCGTTGCCGGCATCCACCACCACCCTGAGCCGCCGCCCGAGCTGCACGTCCGACGCGATGCGCTGGACGTAGTCGGCGCTGATGTCGGTCTCGCTGAAGTTACCGGGCTGCGTTGCCACGTGCAGACGGCTCTCGGCGACGCGCGCATGCAGGTCGGTGATCGCCTCGCCGTACAGCGTCTCGCCGCCGATCACGATCTTGAACCCGTTGTAGTCCGGCGGATTGTGGCTGCCGGTGACCGAAATGCAGCAGCCGGTGCGCAGGTGATAGGCGCCGAAGTAGATGACCGGCGTCGGCGCCATGCCGATGTCGATCACGTTCACGCCGGCCTTGCGCAGGCCGGCGACCAGGCCCTCGATCATCTCCGGACCGGACAGCCGGCCGTCGCGGCCGACGACGATGTCGCGCAGATCCTTCTCCTGCATCAGCGAACCGACGGAGTGGCCGATCAGCTCGGCCACGTTGCGGTCCAGGGTGCTGCCGACCACGCCGCGGATGTCGTAGGCGCGGAAGATGCTGCTGTCGATCAGCACCGGCTTCGCCTTCGGCTGCTCCCTGATCTCCAGCGTCGGCGTTTCGGCGGCCGCATCGCCGACGTCGTTGGCCACCGCTTCCAGCAGCGTGGGTGAGCTGTCGATGGCCTCGGCGTCCACCGGCATACGCCAGATCCGCCAGGTCACGTAGACCAGCAACAGGAAGATGGCCGCGGCGATGAGCGAAGTCACCGGGCCCAGACCGAGGACCTGGGTCGGCGGCTGCGAAGTCGCTGCGACCATGCGCAGCCCGGACTCCGCCACCGAAGCGGCCAGGCGCTCGGCGCCGTTGGCATAGCCCTGCTCGCCGCGTTCCCACAGCGTCACCTGCCCCTGGCGCAGACCGAGATAGGTGTCGTCGACCATGCCGGTCGTGTCGAGGCCCGAAGTCAGCTCGGTGAACGGCAATTGGATGTAGGCCACGCCGACCAGGCGCTCGCCGGCCTTGGCCGGCGCGGCCAGCGCCAGCTGCGGCTTGCCGAGGTCGCGGACCACCCAGGTGCGAATCCTGTTCTCGACCATGGCCGACTCCAGCACCGCAAGACGGCCGTAGCCGCCCTTGGGCAGCGCGGCGTAGGCGGCCGCCAGATCGGGAGGAAACATTTGCACGACCGACACATTCGGCCAGCCCGCGCTGATGACCTTGCTCGCACTGGCGAAATCCGAGGTCGACAGCGCGTTCTGGACCTCGGGCAGCGCCAGCGCTTCGCTGAGGCGCTTCTGGTGCTGCAGCAGGGCCTGGTGCACCAGCTGCACGCTCCTGTCCCGGGTGGCTTCCAGATCGGCCCGGCGGTTGCTGTCGCGGAACTGCGCGATACCGCTCCAGCCCAGCCACAGCGCGAGCAGTGCGCACAGGACCGCGAGCGGCCTCATCGCAGTGCGGAGTTGGATGAGCTGCTGGCGGATGCTGTCTTTCATCGATGCTGTCTCTGTGCCGTCTTGCTGTTGCCGGCCGCCGAACGGCCGGATGGATTGAACGTGCCTGTGCCGGGCCTGTCCGCACCGTGCATGTGCCGCTGCGCGCGCGGCATGCCGCCGCGTGCCGCATGCCGCTCATCGTGCTTCAAGCCAACCCGGTATGGCCGAAGCCACCCGCTCCCCGGGCGCTGTCGACGAAAGTATCCACGACCTCGAAGCTTGCGCGCACCACCGGAAGTATGACCAGTTGCGCGATCCGGTCACCCGGGGCGATCACGAAGGGCTCGCGGCCGCGGTTCCAGACGCTGATCATCAACGGGCCCTGGTAATCGGCGTCGATCAGACCGGTGCCGTTGCCCAGCACGATGCCGTGCTTGTGGCCCAGCCCCGAGCGCGGCAGGATCACCGCGCACAGCCCCGGATCGCCGATGTGGATCGCCAGCCCCGACGGTACCAGCGCCGCATCGCCGGGCGCCAGATGCAGCGGCGCCTCCAGCGCCGCGCGCAGGTCCAGCCCGGCGCTGGCTTCGGTGGCGTAGGCCGGCAGCGGCCATGCGTCGCCGAAGCGGGCATCGAGCAGTTTGACTTGCAGGGTGTGGTTCATCGATCGGTTCCGCGGACGCGCTCCGGAGGCCGTCCAGTATCGCGGCATGGCGCGCCAGCGCCAAACCTGCGGCGGCGGTCACACCCGCTGGAGGCAAACAACCGCACTTCGAAAGGACGGCATCGCGGCGAGACCGATGCCCGATGCGCCTACAGCCACCGGCGCACCTTGCGGCGATAGCCCGCGTATGTGTCGCCGAACGTCGCGGCCAAAGCGCGTTCTTCCGGCAGGATCTGGAAACGAGTGATGTACAGCGCGAACAGCGGCGGAAGCGCTATCGCCAGCCCGTTGGCTAGGAAGATCGCCCAGGCGGCGAGCAACAGCAGTTGTCCGAGATACATCGGATTGCGGCTGTAACGGTGCAATCCACCGGTGACGAGATGACGGGTGGCCTGCGGACGCATCGGGTTGACCGTCGTTCCGGCGCGGCTGAAACGCAGCTTCGGCAAGAGATTGCAAAGCAGTCCGGCGATGCCGATCAGGATCGCGATGGGCGCACCCAGCGGCAGCGCATGCGTGAACCGGGGCCACGCATGGGCGACCGCCCACATCGCCACGCCGACCGACAGCATCACGATCGGCGGCGGAATGGCCGTATCGAGCATGGACAACCGGATGGACATGCTGGAGCGCCGATGCGCGCCGCGCTCAGACGTCCGCGTCGGTGGGCCAGCCTTCGCCGGTGCCGCGATGGAGCACGTGATCCATATCGAGCACGCCACCGGCAGGCATCGACGCCTGTTCGGCCAGCCGCGCGTAGATCGCGGTGAAATCCGGACGCGT
The DNA here is from genome assembly GCA_043754745.1 of Lysobacter sp. Classification (GTDB taxonomy): domain Bacteria; phylum Pseudomonadota; class Gammaproteobacteria; order Xanthomonadales; family Xanthomonadaceae; genus Lysobacter_I. The sequence continues at coordinate 3,491 of JAYUUH010000476.1, read as the reverse complement.
GGCGTCCATGAGCTGTTCGTAGCTGTCGATGACGAAATAGGTCTTCTGATAGCTGTCGATGCGGTAGCGGGTACGCATGATCCGCTCCAGGTCGAAACCGATGCGGTTCGGCGACGCGCTTTCCAGGCAGTGGATGCTTTCGCCCTTCGAGCTGAGGATGCCGGCGCCGTAGATGCGCAGGCCATCGGCTTCGCGGATCAGGCCGAACTCGACCGTGTACCAGTACAGCCGGGTCAAGTTGGCCAGCGCCTCCGGACCGAGCGCATGCGCCTTCACGCCGCCGCGACCATAGGCCGCCATATAGTCGGCGAACACCGGGTTCATCAGCAGCGGCACATGCCCGAACAGGTCGTGGAACAGATCGGGTTCGGCCAGATAGTCGAGCTGCTCGGGCTTGCGGATCCACCAGGTCACCGGGAAGCGGCGGTTGGCGAGGTGCTCGAAGAACACCAGCTCCGGCAGCAGGCCTTCGACGCCAACGATCTCCCAGCCGGTGGCGGCGCGCAGCATCCGGTTGAGATCGTCGAATTTCGGGATCTCGTGCGCGGACATGCCCATCTCGCGCTGGCTGCGCAGGAATTCGGTGCCGGCGCGGCTGACCAGCAACTGCTGCTGGCGCTCGAACAGCGTGGTCCAGACCTCGTGATCGGTGCGGGTGTAACTGCTCCACGGCTGCTCGACCACGCCGGTGGCGTACAGCGGCACGTAGCCCTTGTCGGTCATCTGGTGTTCGACGCGCTGGGGGGTGGTGTTCATGGCGATCCGGTGCGGGCGGGCAAGACACTTACTGTAGGCGTCTTTTCGCGCAAAGGGCTTGCTCGATTGCAGACATTGCGGCCGGATCTGCAATAAAGTTGCGCCATTCCATCCATTGGAGCAATTCCATGCCTGCAGTGGACCTCGACCGCATCGACCTGCTGCTGCTCGCCGAACTGCAGCGCGCCGGCCGCCAGACCAACGCCGAACTGGCCGAGCGCGTACATCTGTCGCCCTCCGCCTGCCTGCGCCGGGTGCAACGCCTGGAGCGTGAGGGCGTGATCGCCGGTTATCGCGTCGAGCTGGAGCCAGAGCATCTGGGTCTGGGTCTGCAGGCCTTCGTCCGCGTGCAGCTGGCGCGCCACGATGCTGAGGCGGTGGCCGCCTTCGCCGGCTTCGTCAACGAATGGGACGAGGTGGTCGCGTGTCATGCGCTGACCGGGGACATGGATTATCTGGTGCATGTGGTGGTGCGCGATCTCGAGCATTTTTCGCGGTTTCTGCTGGATCGGTTGTTGAATCAGACGGGGGTGGCGGATGTGAATTCGAGTTTCGTGTTGCGGACGGTGAAGGCGTATCGGGGGTTGCCGTTGGGGCGGTGATGCGCCTTTTGGTCGACGGGAACATCCGCACCGCCGTCGCCCCGGCGAACGCCGGGGCCCAGCTTGCGCTGTGCATTGCTGGATAGTTCCGTGTAGGGAGATTCATCAAAAGCAACTGCAGAGCTTCCGCGCTGTCGCGCGGGTTACTTTCTTTGGCGCAAAGAAAGTAACCAAAGAAAACTCTCAGTGCCGAGGCAAATCTGCCGTCGGCGAGTTGGCCGGGATTTTTCGATGCGGCATCCTGCCGCGTCGAAAAACGGCGCACGTCCTGTGCGCCGCCCTTTGGGTCTCCAACTGCTTATTTGCTGCGCAATGTCGGAGATATCGATGGGACGATGACCTATGCGGCTTTAATCTGATCAGCATATCGAAGGTTTGTGAAATTCAATCTGATCCTTGTTTAGCTTGACAGGGGGCGGGACGCCGCTCTGTTGGCATCGGCTGCTAAGATGGTGGCTTGTCGCAACCCACGCGACTGCAGAGGTGTAGGCTGCAAAGCCCGCAGAAGTAGCACCAGACGAGCGAATGTGATGAAGTCACCCCCTAACATGCCAATGCAGGGGAAGCATCGAATGAGAACAGACCTACGCGGCCTAGTGGAACGCATCGATCTAAGCGCCCCGCGAGGTTTGATCCCCCTCTTCGAGGCCACCTCCAATTCTATTGATGCCATCGAGGAACGGAAGCTTTCCCCATCCGATGGCCGCATCCGCATCCGGCTTATAGAGCGCCATGACTTGGTGACCGAGGGGCACGACCCTACGATTCTGTTTGATGGGTTTGATATTTCCGATAACGGCATCGGCTTCACCCAGCGCAACATCACGTCCTTTGGCGAGGCTTACACACTAAGCAAAGTGAAACTTGGCGGCAAAGGCGTCGGAAGGTTCATGTACCTAAAGGTCTTCCAGCGCGTGGAGATCAAGAGCGTCTTTGAAACTGAAGGTCACCGCCACCAGCGTGCATTCCGGTTCAACATTGATGATGAGATGGCCGGCTCCGATGCAACGACGCCCACAGATGAGCCGGTTGGAACAACCATCGTCATGGAAGGGTTGGATCAAAAGTACCAAGCTGCATGGCCGCGCGACCCAGAGACGATTGCAAAACGGATCATTGAGCATTTTCTGATCCGATTTGCTGCGCGCCTTTGTCCACAGATCATTCTTGAAGCGACTGGATTTGAGACGATAAATGTCAACGATCTTTATGACAAAACTGTCCAGCCACATATCCAAGAACGATTCTTCACTGTGAGTGAGAACACGTTTGCTATTCAGGCATTTCGAAATAAAGATGGACGAGCCAAACATGAGTACCATCTCTGCGCTAACGGCAGAGAGGTAACTACGGCTCGACTTCGGGACCTCATGCCTGAACTGCCGGAAAAGCTTACCGACGACCAACAGACATCTTACGCGCTTATCGTTCTAGTAACGGGCGAGTATCTGGACGATCACGCAAACCGCGAACGGACGAACATCCTCTTCCAGGCCGACGATGCTCTTGATCTTGATCGCACCTTGCTATCAAAAGCTCATCTGACGAAGGCACTTGCGGAATCATTACGTGAAGTATTGATCGACGATCTCAAGACTACGAACACAGAGAAGGTCGCGCAGATAGAGCGGTTCGTGGAAAAAGCCCCGGAGTATCGAGTTTTGATGCGCGAACGCTACCGGCCGCTGATCCAAAAGAAGATTCAACCTGGGCTAAGCGATGAAAAGCTTGACGAAGCCCTGCTTCACCTTCGGCGAGAGATCGAGGACGGCGTAAGGAAGGAAGAGCGCCACGTCGCAGCGCGCATGGAGAACGAATCATTTGAAGCCTACGAGCAGCAGATAAAGAATCTCATGGTGGATATGAACGATGTTGGCAAGAGCAAGCTAGCTGACTATATCGCGCATCGTCGGGTCATTCTTGATTTAGTCGGCCACAGCCTCAAGCGCGCTTACGAAGATGACAAGTACCCACTTGAGCAAGTTTTGCACAAGATGATCTTTCCGATGGGCGCGACATCGAAGGATATATTCTTCGAGCAGCAGAATCTTTGGCTAATCGATGAGCGCCTTTGCTTCCACACGCTTCTAACTTCCGACAAGAAGCTCAACGGCGTTCGCGGCTTGGAGGGCA
>JAYUUH010000475.1:0-9109 GCA_043754745.1 Lysobacter sp. | reverse complement strand
CCGGCCGCAACCCGGTCTACAGCATTGCGCTGGTCGGCCTGACCGCCGCCATCATCGGTAACGAGCTGTCGCGCTTTTTCCGCGCTTACAAATCGCTGCGCCCGGCGGAAGTGACCGCCCTGATCAACCAGGACAATGCCCTGGTGGTGGATCTGCGCCCCACCGCCGATTTCCATAAAGGCCATATCGCCGGTTCCAAGAACGTGCTGATGGCCCAGTTCGACCCCGAAAGCAAACAGTTGGCGCCGGCCAAGGCCCTGCCAATCGTGCTGGTCTGCCAGAGCGGGACCACCGTCGCCGGCGCCGCCAAGCGCCTGAAACAGGCCGGTTTCGAGCGCGTCCACGTTCTTGAGGGCGGCATCGCCGCCTGGCAGCAGGCGGAGTTGCCGCTGATCAAGGGCAAGCACTGAGCGATCGCTGGCCGGCCCCGCGCACCGGCCCTGTTCCGGACCGTGCGGCTTGCGAAAGCCTGCCTTGCAAAAGTCGCTCGCGGCTCCCAGATCAGATGACCCGTGGCGACATGCTTGGGCACCGTCTCCCGGGACGGCGCTTGCCCCGCTCGGCGCCATGCGATAATCGCCCCCTTTTCCGCTTTACCTTCCAGGAGCTCTGCCATGTCCGAACCCGTCGCCAACGGCGCCGCAGCCGAAGCCAACGGCCCGACCTTCTCGGTCGAGAAGATCTATGTCAAGGATGTTTCGTTCGAGGCCCCCGGTGTGCCGCAGGTGTTCAACGAGCAGGGCCAGCCGGCGCTGGAAATGAACCTCAACCAGCGCGTCCAGCGCGTCGCCGACAATCTGTTCGAAGTGGAACTGGGCGTGACCCTGACCTGCAAGCTCGTCGACAAGACCGTGTACTTGGTCGAAGTGCGCCAAGCCGGCCTGTTCGGTCTGGGCGGTTTCGACGACCAGACCCTCGACGCGATGCTGGGCGTGCATTGCCCGAACATTCTGTATCCGTACGCCCGCCAGACCGTCAGCGACCTGATCACGGCCGGCGGCTTCCCGCCGTTCCTGCTGCAGCCGATCAACTTCGAAGGTCTGTACGCCGAAGGCCTGCGTCAGCGCGCCGAGCAGGGCACCTTGGCCGGTGCCGAGACCGCCGGCAACGCCTGACGTACCGTCCGTTTCTGACGTTGGCTCCGAGTATGTCGTCCGATCGTCCGGACACCGCTATCGGGACCGTCCCTGCCGTCGCCGTCCTCGGCGCCGGTTCCTGGGGCACGGCCCTGGCGGCGCTGATCGCGCGCCATGGCCACCCCACGGTCCTGTGGGGCCGCGACGCCGCGACAATCGCGGCGATCGACGGTCGTCATGAGAATCCCCGGTATCTGCCGGGGATTCCGCTGCCCGACACCCTGCGCGCCACTCCCGACCTGGCCACCGCCATGGCCGGCTGCGATCTGGTGCTGGTGGTCGTGCCTTCGCACGCGTTCGCCGAAACCCTGCACGCACTGGCGCCGCTGCGCCCGGCGCATGCCGGCGTGGCCTGGGCGACCAAGGGCTTCGAGCCCGGCTCCGGTCGTTTTCTGCATGAAGTCGCCGACGGACTCTTGCCCCCGGGCGTACCGCTGGCGGTGGTGACCGGTCCGTCGTTCGCCAAGGAAGTCGCCGCCGGCCTGCCGACCGCGCTCACGGTGCATTCGGATACGGCGGATTTCGCCCAGCAGGTCGCCGACGCCCTGCACGGACCCGCGTTCCGCGCCTACACCGGCGATGACATGCTGGGTGCCGAACTGGGCGGGGCGATGAAGAACGTACTGGCGGTCGCTACCGGCGTCGCAGACGGCATGAATCTGGGCCTCAACGCCCGAGCGGGCCTGATCACCCGCGGTCTCAACGAAATGCTGCGCCTCAACCTCGCCATCGGCGGCAAGGCCGAGACCCTGATGGGGCTGGCCGGACTCGGCGATCTGGTCCTGACCTGCACCGGCGATCTGTCGCGCAACCGTCGCCTTGGCCTCGCACTGGGTCGTGGGCAGTCGATCGAGGATGCGGTCCGCGAGATCGGCCAGGTGGTCGAATCGATCCAGACCGCGGAAGAAGTGATGCGCCAGGCCGGCCGGCACGGCATCGAACTGCCGATTTCCAGTACCGTCCGCGATGTGCTGAAAGGCGAGATCACGCCCGGCGATGGCCTGAAGCGCCTGATGGCGCGCGAGCAGAAACCCGAATACCCCGAGGGATTGTTCGGCGATTGAGGGCCCGGCCCGATCCTGCTCCGGTTTGTCCAGCCATCACACCAAGAAAAAAGCCCGGCGATGCCGGGCTTTTCCGTCTCGACGCACGCTGTCAGAAGCTGGCGCGAACCCCCAGCATGTACTGCGAGGTCACGTCCCCGGCTTCGACTTCGCCGACGATGCCCCAGGTTTCGTTGATCACGAACTGGGCGCCGAGCGTGCCGCTGAACTCGCCGTCGTAATCGCTGCCGTCGACGTAATTGGCCTTGACCAAACCTTCGAAGCTGTTGCCCAGCGCGCCGCGCAGGCCGACCGACAGACGGGCGCCGTCGATGTTTTCCTCGAAGTTGTCCGCGGCCAGCTCGGTGTGCTGGAAACCGAGTTCGGCAGTCAGGTCGGCGTTGTCGAACACGGTGTGGCGATAACCGATGCCGGCATTCGCCTGGCGGGCGTCAATGTCGACCGCGAAATCGTCGTTTCGCGAGAAGGCATAACCGCCGTAGATGTACAGATTGTCGCCCAGCTCGATCGAGGTGCGGATGCCGATACCGTCGAAATCGAAGCTGTCGTTGCCGAGCGAATCCAGATCCACGCTGACGCGTTGAACGCCAGCTTCGACGTAAGTGAAACTGCCCAAGCTGTCGCGGGCCGAGGCCGTAAACGGCAGGCAGGCCAGCACGAGTGCGGCCGCAAGTTGCTTCTTCATGAATCTCCCCATTAACCGGTGAACGCTGTGGATGTCGTCCTGTCCGCGGCGCGCGCGGTCTAATAGTTTACCCAAGCCTGGGCCGGTTTTGCGTCGCCCAACAAGAAAGCCCGGCGGTTGCCGGGCTTCCAGGTCGCAACACGGAGGGGAGGCCGTTCGCGAATGGGCGTATTCAAGGGCTTACGCCAGCCCTGCACGGGTGAAGCAATGCGAAGCCGGTGCCCTGCCGTGCTTACCAGCTGAGCCGCGGACCAACGAACCACTGGGTGTCGCCGTCTGCGAATTTGACGTCGCCGCTCAGGCCCCAGTTCTGGTTGAACTTCACCTGGGCGCCGACGCGGCCGTAGAAATCGCCGTCGAACTGCTCGTAGTCCTCGTAACCCGCCATCGCGTAGCCTTCGACTTTGGTGCCGAGGGCGCCACGCACGCCGACTTCGGCGCTGTAGCCGTCGAAGTCGAAGTCGCTGCCGGCGTCGAGCTTCTCGTAGGCGACGCGGGTGACGAGGTCGGCCTTGTCGTTGATGCCGTAGTTGTAACCGACGCCCAACTTCCACTGGTCGATATCAGTACTGGTGTCGTCGATTTCCTGCTGGTTGTAGCCGCCGAAAATGTGGAAGTTCGGATGCACGGCGATCGAGCCGTCGATACCGAAGCCGTCGGCATCGCCGTTATCGTCGCCATTGGTGGCGACGTAACCGCCCTGGACATAATCGTAGGAAACGCCTTCGGCCGCGGAGGCGGCGAACGGAAGGGCGGCCAACAAGGTCAGGGCAAGGAGAGAACGCTTCATGGGGTGACCTCTTGATTATTATTGTTGATTATTATTGGACCGAAGGCGGTTCGGGGGAGTGAAGATCCCGCTTCGGTGGAAGGCATTCTCAGGGTTGCCGCACAACAAAACCTTAATATTGAACTGATGAGTTCGGGAACTTTCGCAAATGGTTCAGGTGCTGCGGCGGTCCGGTGCCCGGACGCCTTCGCTTCTACCGGAAGATCCTGGACTGCTGAGGGGTGGCTGGCTTCAGCGGTTCGAAGATCCGCAGATGGCGGCGCGGTTTTGCCGGCGTGCATGTGCGCTGCGGTGCCGAACAATGCCCCGGACGGAGATCAGGATTTCAGTTTCCACCCGGTCCTGAAGATCCACCACACCGCCACCATGCACAGCATCAGGAAACCGAGGATCGCGGCCAGGCTGACGCCGACATTCACATCCGCAACGCCGTAGAAGCTCCAACGGAATCCGCTGATCAGGTAGACCACCGGATTGAACAGGGTGATCTTCTGCCAGACCGGCGGCAGCATGTTGATCGAATAGAAGGCGCCGCCCAGGAAGGTCAGCGGCGTCACTACCATCAGCGGGATTATCTGCAGTTTCTGGAAGTCGTCGGCCCACAGACCGATGATGAAACCGAACAGGCTGAAGGTCACCGCGGTCAGCAGCAGGAAGCACAGCATCCAGAACGGATGGGCGATTTCGTAGGGCACGAAGAGGCGCGCAGTGATCAGGATCAGCACACCCAGGATCAGCGATTTGCTGGCCGCGGCGCCGACATAGCCCATCACCACCTCGACGTAGGACACCGGCGCCGACAACAGTTCGTAGATGGTGCCCGCCCATTTGGGCATGTAGATGCCGAACGACGCGTTGGAAATGCTTTCGTTCAACAGCGACAGCATGATCAGGCCCGGAATGATGAAAGCGCCGTAGCTGATGCCGTCGATGTCGCCCATGCGCGAACCGATGGCTGCGCCGAACACCACGAAATACAGGGACGTGGAGAGCACGGGCGATGCGATCGACTGGGTGATGGTGCGGAACGTGCGCGCCATTTCGAAACGGTAGATCGCGCGGACCGCGTGCCAATTCAGACGCGTGCTCATGCGCGCGCCTCCTTGCCGGCATCGTCGTTGGCGCCGTTGCCGTGCACCAGATTGACGAAGATCTCCTCCAGCGAACTTTCGCTGGAATGCAGATCCTTGAAGTCGATGCCCAATTCGCCCAGGCGCCTGAGCAGTGCGGCGATGCCGGTTTCCTCGGTCTGGGTATCGAAGGTATAGACCAGCCCATGGCCATCGTCGATCAATTCCAGCGCGAGCGCCGAAAGCGCCTCCGGAATGCGCTGCAGCGGGTTCTGCAGTTGCAGGGTCAGCTGCTTCTTGCCGAGCTTGCGCATCAGCACGTGCTTGTCTTCCACCAGGATCAGTTCGCCCTTGCTGATCACCCCGATGCGATCGGCCATTTCCTCGGCTTCCTCGATGTAATGCGTGGTCAGGATGATGGTCGTGCCGCTCTCGCGCAGCTTGCGCACCATCTGCCACATGTCGCGACGCAATTCCACGTCGACGCCGGCGGTGGGTTCGTCCAGGAACAGGATCGTCGGTTCGTGCGACAGCGCCTTGGCGATCAGCACCCTGCGCTTCATGCCGCCGGACAGGGTCATGATCTTGCTGTCCTTCTTGTCCCAGAGCGATAGATCGCGCAGGACCTGCTCCAGATACTTCGGATCGGGCGGCTTGCCGAACAGGCCGCGGCTGAATTTCACCGTCGCCCACACCGTCTCGAATGCGTCCGTGGACAGTTCCTGCGGCACCAGTCCGATCTTGCTGCGTGCGGCGCGATAGTCGCGCGCGATGTCGTGGCCGTCCGCCGTCACCGTGCCGCTGCTGGCATTGACGATGCCGCAGACAATGCTGATCAGGGTGGTCTTGCCGGCGCCGTTGGGGCCAAGCAATGCCAGGATCTCGCCCTTGCGGATCTCCAGATCCACCGACTTGAGCGCCTGGAAACCGGAGGCGTAGGTCTTGCTGAGCTTGCGGATGGAAATGATGGAGGACATGCGGCACGCATCGGAAGGAGAGCGACACCGGATCGTACCGGAGTCGCGCGCCTTCCATTATCCCGTATCGGGGACATTCAATCCCTGCGGCATCTGGCGCATGTCCAGGCGGACGCAACGGGGCGATCGACCGTGCCCGTTGCCGCAGGCGGCACCGGAGGCCGCGCTGCACTCAGCCGGCGAAGAACATCGACATGAAACGCTGGGCGATCACCGGATCGAGATCGTAGCGCGCGGGGTCGACGGCCATGCGCTGTGCGATCTGCGCGACCTTGGCGAACTCGTCGGGATTCTGCGCGCAATGCTGCAGCAGATTGCGCGTTTGCTGTTCCAGTTCGGTACTGGCCGCGAGCCAGCGCGGATCGAAGCGCGGCATCCGCGAGAACGCATCCGCCGGCAGTGCGTCGGGCCGCCATTGCAGGTGCAGTCCACTGCCGTTGTGGTGCGCGACCAGCGGCAGCGTCTGACCGGCGGCGACGCGCGCTTCCGGCAGGAACTGCAGCCCCTGTTTCCAGTGCAGCCCGTCGCCGCCGTCGGGTGCGTTCGACAGCACGGTGTCGGCATCAAGGCGCAGATCGAACCAGAACAGGATCGCGCCGATGGTGCCGTCGGCGAGCGCTGGCACATCGATCGCGAGTTCCTGCGGATCGGGGCCGGCGGTGGCGAAATCGAAATCGAACAGGTCGAACGGTGCGCTCAAAGCGCGATAGTCGAGCGTGCGCGCATCGACGTTGATGAAGTTGGGCGATGCGCGATACGGGTTGAGCAGCGTGGCGTCGACGTCGAGGATGCGATCGATCCGGTACTCTACCGCCATCGCCCGCAGACGCGCGCCGGCCGGCAGATAGCGCGCATCGGCGGTGAGCAGGTGCTCGCGCGCATGGGCGAGGAAATGCAGCACGCCTTCGCCGATCAGGCTGGAATCGAACAGCTCGAAGATCGCGAGATCGGCGCGCCCGGGCAGATCGTCGGGCACGGTGAGCGCGCGGCATTCCTTTGCGATCAGGGAAATGCGGTCGGCCCAGCCGTTGGCGGCGACGACTTCGCGCCCGATTTCCGCAAGGGCAGGATGCTGTTCGCAACCGATCACGCGTGCGGCGCCAGCCTGCGCGGCGAGCATCGACAGCAGGCCGCAGCTGGCGCCGATATCCAGCGCCAGTTGCGAGGGTGCGGCCGCGAGCGCGGTGCGCAGCGCTTTCCGATATCCGGCGTTGCGCTTCATGTCGCCGAGCATCGGTACGTACCAGGCTGGCAGAGCGTGCGCGCGCGACTGCGAGGGCGGCGGCGAAGGGCGCACATGCAGCCGGGTTTCCTGTGCTTCGATACGCAGCGCCAGCGATTCGCCACGGCGCAGCGGCGTCGGATCGGTGTAGTACACCGAGGGGCGGATGCAGCGCAGATCGCTGTCCGGCGCGCTGCTGATGCGCGCTTCGCCCAGTTCCGCTTCGAACCACACCAGAATCGCATCGATGCGCCCGTCGGCAACGGCAGGCAGGGACAGATCCCATGCGACTTCGGCGAAGTCCGCGAAGTCGAGCGCACCGATTTCCACCGCTGCGGTGAGCGCGGTCCAAAATCCGGACCCCAGTTCGAGCGGTTGCGGGTATGCGCTCCAGCGCAGACGATGGATGGCGTCCAGCGCGGGCGCGACGTCTTCCGTCGCATCGGCCCTTTCGACCGACTCGACCGCATCGGGATAGTCCCACCGCACCGCCATCGCATACAACGTAGCCCGTGACGGCAGCACGCGTGGCGCGGTGCGCCCATCGCCGCGACAGGCGCGCACCGCGCGCACGATACCGGTGCCCAGCAGCGTGTGATCGATCTGCGGAAAGACCAGCACGTCGCAGTCCGGAATCGCGGCGTCTTCGCCATTGCCGCCGATGTCGATCGCGGCGGCGAAGCGCTCGAACGAAGCGCGGCGCTCGTCCTCGCTCCACTGCCGGATCGCGTCGCCGTGCATTGCGTGCCAAGGCGCCAGGAAATGCTTCTGGACCATGCCGGTGGCGATACGTGCGTCCTGCGGATAGCGTTCGGCGCACAGCGCATGCGCCGCGCCGTGATGCAGGGCGCGCAGCGCGAATACGCCCAGTTCGCTGCCCACGAAGCGCACGCGCGCGCCGACGGTGGCGGCCAGCGCGGTATCCCAGGCGGCGCACCAGACCGGATCGGTCAAGCGCTGTATCGCATTGCGCGCCGAGGACTGCGCGCTGTAGCGCCACAGATGACGGGCGATGCCGTCGATCCGGAATGCATCGCTTCCAGCCGGCATGGAGGGATCATCGAACAGCGCAGGGTCGAAACGGACTTCAAGCGGTGGCGGCAGCTCGATCCGCAACGGTTCCTGCGCAGCCTCCGGATCCAGCGTCTGACGCAGCAGCGCAGCTTTGCGCATCTCTTCGTCCAGCGTGCGGACGCGCGCGGCGAGCGCGTCGTCGGGCGCGCAGCGCAGCGCGCGTCGATACGCAGCCAGCGCCTGTGCGACATCGTTCAGACCTTCATGCGCCGCGCCGGCGAGTCGATGGCCAAGCGCGTCTTCCGGCGACACCGACGACAGATGCTCTGCATCCTCGAGCGCTCCCGTGTAGCGCTGCAGGCGCAGACGCAGGTCCGCGCGCGCGGCGCGCTGGACGTTGGCGTGAGCGCTTTCGGCGGGCACGGCGTCGACCAGCTGATCGCGATAGAAAAGCGCTTCCTCCATGCGGCCTTCGTGCTCGCTGGTCTGCGCCATGTGTTCCAGCGCCGGTACGATCTGCCGCATCGCCTCGCGCGGCACCCGCGACAGCATCGCGCGCATATGGTCGGCATCGCCGGAATCCAGCGCCGCGCTCAAATCCTTGCTCCAATCCGTCATGGTCGTTCCGTCGTAACGCTTCGTTGTTCAGGTCGTGGCCAACAGGGCGTCGAGATTGCGCCGATCCTGGCCATAGGGCGTCATTACCGCATGCGCGGTAGAGGCGGAGCCTTCCGGCAGCGCGTATTTCACGAACGTCGCCATCGTGCCGGAGGGGCCGACATCGATATAACGATAAGTGCCCTGGCGTTCGAGTTGGGCCATCGTGTCGCGAAAACGGATCGGTCGCCGCACGACGCTCCAGAAGAAGTCGTCGGGCAGCGTCGGCTCCAGCGTCGCCGCGCGGTCGCAACACACCACAGCACGCGTCGCCGCCTTCAGCGTCACGCTGCGCATGAAGGCGCAGAACTGCGCCTGCGCATTGTCGATCCATCGCGAATGGAACGCGAACGACACCGCAAGCCGCTGATGGGTGATGCCGCGACGCTTCAGTTCGGCTTCGATCGCGTCCAGATCCGATTGGCCCGCGGCCACCGCGAAATGCTGGTCGAAATTGACTCCGGCCATTTCGCTGTGCGCATGCAGGAACGGTT
>JAYUUH010000474.1:0-3053 GCA_043754745.1 Lysobacter sp. | reverse complement strand
GCCGCCCACTGCGAGGGATGCTCGTTCTGGTGCGTGAGCACCATCCGAACCGCCCGCTCCCGTACTTCCGGGGAATACTTCGTCTGTCTGGTCATTGCCCCATCCTCTCAAGAGTTGGAGCCTCCGGGAAAGACGGGGCGGTTCAGTTATCGGCGCGGGGAACGAACGACGCCGTCGCGGGCCGCGTGACCACAGACTGGCGCCCGCCCGCGCATCGTGCCATCGTCCGATCGCGACTACACGGGAATCTTCCGATGATCTCGACTTCAGCACACGGCTGCTGCCTCTGCGGCGATGTTCGTTTCAACGTGGCATGGCCCAGCCGATGGGTCGCGCACTGTCATTGCACGCTGTGCCGGCGCGCGCACGGCGCGGCATTCGTGACCTGGTTCGGCATGCAGAACGAGCGCGCGAAGATCGACGACTCCGCCGGCGCGCTGCGCTGGTACGCGTCGTCGCCCGGCGCCGAGCGCGGCTTCTGCGCGCACTGCGGCAGTTCGCTGTTCTTCCGTTCGGAACGCTGGCCGGGCGAGTTGCACATCGTGCTCGCGAACCTGGAGGACGAGGCCGACCGCGCGCCGATGGCGCACGTGTTCTGGGAGACCCACGTGGACTGGGCGATGATCGACCCCGCCGACGGCCTGCCGCGCAAGCCGTCGGCAGAGTCCGACTGAATCGCAGCCGCCACGCTGTTGGCGCGGGCGTCGCTCAGCGTTCGCCGAGCACCGTGTGCATGCGCAGATAGTCCTTGCGGTACTGCCTGGCGAGCTTCGTCTTCTGCGTGGCGCTGAGGATCTTGCCGGAGACCTGGAAGAACTTCTTTTCCTCTTCGCGCAAATGATGATGGACTTTCTCGGACAGCTTGCGCGCCTTCGCCATCCAGCCCCGGTGGGAGACGCCCAGCGACTGCATATCTTCGATGATTTCGTCGATGTCGTGGTGTTCGGACAGCGCGTGACGCGAGGACATCAAGCCCATGTCGTGCATCAGGATCGGCGCATAGAGGTAGCGTTCTTCGGCAGCGGCATGGGCGGCGAGTTCGATCCGCAGCGCGGTGAAGACCTCCTGTCGCGATTGCGTCCCGGGCTTGGAGCGCAGCAGTTTCCGACACAGCGACCGCTGGGTTTCATGGCTTTCGCGCAGGGCGTCGTAGATGGTTTCGGGCATGGCGGCGTGCTTCCTGTCGGGGCATGGATCGGGCTGGAGCCGGTTCATCCCGTTGCGGGCGACCGCGCTTCCGGCGCATGGACGAGGCGAGCATGCCATCGGGGACACGCCATTGAAAGCCATGGCGATCGGAAACGAGGGCATGCATGCGGTCGGTATCAGGACGCACAACGACCGGCGCAGGGCCGGTCGTTGGGGACATCAGATCGTTGTTTGCCGACGCTGCTGGCCACCAGCACCGCGACAACGCGCGGTCATGGGCGGGCGGGTCGACTCACTTGTCGGTACGCAGACCGCCGCGCTGGGCTTCTTCGCGCATGCGTCGACGGACGCCGACGCTGATGCACTTGTTCTGCGGACGGTTGGAGCCCACCGGCTTGATGCGTTCGCAGATCATGCGGTTGTCTTCGGCGCGCGCGACTGACGCATCGACTGCTGCCAGCGCATTGGCCAGAGCGATCTTGCCGTCGGGGCCGAGATCGGCGATCTCCTGCTTGCCGTCGATCAGGGACAGCACTTCGTCCTGCTTGGCGAAGATCGCTTTGCGCTCGTCGTCGCTGAAATGGGAATAGTTTCCGGATTTACGTTCGATCGCCTGACGCAGATCGCCCTGCGAAGTTCGGATCTGGGCCGGCGTCGAATCGATGGCGATCGCGTCTTCGGCGAACACGGGAGAAGAGAACAGCGTGACGGCGGCCAGCGCCATCGCAAACATAATGCGCATGTAGGGTTTTCTGCACGGAGGGTAGAACCCCTATTGAAGCATGCCGGAGCGGCGCTTCCTGCCATGACTTTCGTCATGGCAGGAAGCGGTATTCAGTTAAGTTGCCCTCTCCAAGCCGTTCAGGCAAGCATTCAGGCGTGCATTCAGGCCGCAGCGGCGGGACGCTCGTCGAACTGCTCTTCCTCGGTCGAGCCCTTCAGCGCGACGGTGGAGGATTTACCGCCCTGGATCGTCTGCGTCACCGAATCGAAATAGCCGGTGCCTACTTCGCGCTGGTGTTTCACCGCAGTGAAGCCGCGATCCGCGGCCGCGAATTCGGCTTCCTGCAGCTCGACGAAGGCGCTCATCTGCCGGCGTGCGTAACCGTAGGCGAGATTGAACATCGAATAGTTCAGCGCGTGGAAGCCGGCCAGAGTGATGAACTGGAACTTGTAGCCGTAACCCGCGATTTCCTTCTGGAATCTGGCGATGGTGGCGTCGTCGAGATTCTTCTTCCAGTTGAAGCTCGGCGAACAGTTGTAGGCCAGCAGCTTGCCCGGGAACTTCGCGTGGATGGCTTCGGCGAATTTGCGCGCGAATTCCAGGTCGGGCTTGCCGGTTTCGCACCATACCAAGTCGGCGTACGGCGCATAGGCCAGGCCGCGGCTGATCGCCTGGTCCAGGCCGTTGTTGGTTTTGTAGAAGCCTTCCATGGTGCGCTCGCCGGTACAGAACGGGCGGTCGTTGTCGTCGACGTCGCTGGTCAGCAGATCGGCGGCTTCGGCGTCGGTGCGCGCGACGATCAGGGTCGGCACGCCCATCACATCGGCCGCCAGGCGCGCAGCGACCAGTTTCTCGATCGCTTCGCGGGTGGGCACCAGCACCTTGCCGCCCATGTGTCCGCACTTCTTGACGCTGGCCAGCTGGTCCTCGAAATGCACGCCGGCCGCGCCGGCCTCGATCATCGCTTTCATCAACTCGAAAGCATTGAGCACGCCGCCGAAGCCAGCTTCGGCATCGGCCACGATCGGCTGCAGGAAGTCGATGGAGTGGTCGCCCTCGGCGTGGTGCAACTGGTCGGCGCGCAGCAGGGTGTTGTTGATGCGTTTGACCACCGCGGGCACCGAATCGACCGAGTACAACGACTGGTCGGGGTACATCTCGCCATTGCTGTTGGCGTCAC
>JAYUUH010000473.1:0-3060 GCA_043754745.1 Lysobacter sp. | reverse complement strand
AATTCGTTGTAGTGGTTGCGGATAAAGCGACGCTCGCCCCAGGGCTGTTCCCAGGTCTCGTCGAAGCTGCGCCCCGCCTGCGATTCCAGTGCAATCCCGCGCAGGAACTGACGCCCGTTGCGCAGGATGAACCCGAGCCGCGAATCGCCGATCAGCGGCTGGCCCTTGCGCGCCACACGATAGGCCAGACGCCCTTCGCCGCTGAGATCCAGCTCGACCTTCAGCGTGCCGTCCGGCGAAGCGATTTCGGCGACGGTGGCGGCATGTGCGGGCAATGCCAGGCAGAGCATCGACAGCAGCAGTACGCTCGTGGTTGCGGCGAACGTCGCGCCACGCCGCGCCGGCGCGCGCCGCGGCGGAATCCCCCCGTCGCCAGCTTCGCTGCCGTCGACCCCCTTTTTCGAAGGGGGTAAATAGAATGCGCCATTATCCAAGCCCGCAAAGCAGGCTGAGTATGCACAGGTATTGTTCCTTTGATTCCTTGTGGAATGAAATGCAGATGCTTCACCGAACAGGGAAACCATCCTGTTCCGCAGTTCTTGCAAGAACCCATGCTGTTCCCCCCTTTGAAAAACGGAGGTAGGGGGGATTTGCTCCTGCTCCAGGAAAACACCGCAGACAATGGATTCATGGCTCGAATCGAAGAGGATCTTCATGCGTATTCCTCTAACCCATTATTCAACGACATACACCACCGCCGTACGCGGCGGAATCGCGAATCGGCCGCTGGCCGGATCGTAGTGAGCATCGCGCGGTCGCGTATCTGTCGCATCCGGCGCACGCTGCACCGGATGCAAGACATATGTCTTTCCCGCTTCTTCCGGCAGCACCAGGCTCTGCGCCCCGGGCGAGACGTTGATGAAATACAGGATCTCGCGGAACCGGGCGCCAGCGTAGCCCGCGCCGTCGAGATGCGCCGCGATCACGACCGGATTCTGGTCGGGACCGACATTGCGGAACGACAGTCGCGCACGCACATCATCGGCCGTGCGCATGCGGAACAGCGTCGAGCCGGCGCGGATCCGCAGTAGATCGTTGAACGCATCGCGCATCCACACGATGTCGTCGGAGCGTGGCTTGATCGACGCATCCGCGAGCACCGGCTTCAGCAGCGCCCAATCCTTGCCGTTGTCGCGCGACGGCGGCAGTCCCGCGGCGAAACCGTTGTCGGTGTAGGTCCAGTCCAGTCGATTGAACCAGTCGCCGGAGTCGTAACTGTTGCGGTCCAGCGATTTCGAACGCAGCACTTCCATGCCGGCGTGGTAGTAGGCGATGCCCTGGCTGAAGCTCACGAACGCCGCGCCGAGCAACTGCACGCGCGCACGGTCTTCCCGTGACGTGTCGCGCGGCAGCTTCAACGCGAGGATGTCGAACAGGGTCGGGTTGTCGTGGTTTTCGACGTAATTCACGACCTCGCCGGGCTGCGCGGCATAACCGGCGGGCTGACCGGCGTAATCGATGTCGGCCAGCCGCTTCTGTTCGCCGTCGAAGGTCGTCATGCGCACGTCGCGCAGCGTGCCGGCGAGCCCGACCCGCGCCATGTCCGCCGCGCGCAGCAATGCGTCGGCTTGATCCTTGCCCGCCGCCAACGCATTCGGCGCGTAATGCAGGCCGCTGATCAGACCCTGCGCCATCAGCGCCTCGCCGCTGTCGCAACAGCCGCCGCCGCGCAGGGCATCGCGCGCGCGGTCGCTGAACGTGGCGATGCCGGTGTCGTTGAGCGAACGCTGCGACGCCTGCACGAAGCGCGCGCCGTCGGCGATTTCGCCGAAGTTCCAGCCCTCGCCGATCAGATCGATGCGACGTCCGGCGGCGCTGTCCACCGCGCGTTGCAGATGCAGCATCGCGTCGCGCGGCTGGTGGCCCATCAGATCGAAGCGGAACGAATCGATGCGGTAGTGCTTCGCCCACAGCGCCGCCGATTCGATCATCAGCTTCGCCATCATCCGGTGTTCGGTGGCGGTGTTGTCGCAGCAGGTCGAACGCTCGACCTTGCCAGCGGCGTCGAGCCGCTGGTAGTAGCCGGGGACGATGCGGTCGAGCACCGAACTCGGCGCCTGCCCCGATGTTGTGGTGTGGTTGTAGACCACGTCCATGCCCACGCGCAGACCGGCGCCGTGCAGCGCCTGCACCATCGCGCGGAACTCGCGCACGCGGCCGGCGGCGGCGTCAGGATCGGTGGCGTAACTGCCTTCCGGCGCATTGAAGTGGTACGGGTCGTAACCCCAGTTGAAGCAGTCCTTCGCTGCGACCGCGCTGGCCGCCGCCTGCTGCGCGTCGCTGTCAGGCGCGGCATCGGGAATCTCCGGCGTGACGCAATCGCGTTCCGGAACGGTGGCGATGTCGAAGACCGGCAGCAGGTGCACATCGGTCATGCCGGCGTCGCGTAGCGCGCGCAGATGGCGCATGCCCGCCGCGTCATGCTCGGTGAAGGCCAGATACTTGCCACGCCACGCCGGACGCACGGTCCTGTCGCCGATCGAGAAATCGCGCACGTGCAGTTCGTAGATCGTCATGTCGGTGGCGGACGCCAGCGGCGCGGGGCGCGAGGCGTCGTCCCAGCCCGCGGGCTTGGTCGTGGCATGGTCGAGATCGAGCACCACGCTGCGCTTCGAATCCGCGGTCAGGCCGACCGAGTACGGGTCGGTGACGCGGTTGCGGACGATCCCGATCCCGGGCACGAAGACATCGACCAGATACGCGTAGTGCCGGCCATGCATGGCGCCGGGCAGATCCAGCGTCCACACGGCGGTGGCGTCGTCGCGCCGCGTTGGGAACGCGCGCGCGCCCGTATTGCGCGCGCTGTCGTCGTACACGCACACCGACACCGCGCGCGCGGTCGGCGCCCACAGCGCGAAGCGGGTCGCGAAATCTTCGGAGATGTCCGGCCGGCCATGGCGGCCCGCGCCCAGGGTGGCGGATTCCGCCGCTGCGTAGAGATCGTCCAGTGCACCCGGCGTCTGCAGGGTGGTGGCGTCGAGCACGCGGCCCTGCGCGTCTTCCTTGACCAGCAACACTTGGCCACGGAGTAGTTCGGACAGTTGCGGCAACGCGTTCTCA
>JAYUUH010000472.1:0-3063 GCA_043754745.1 Lysobacter sp. | reverse complement strand
TCCACGGCGTCGACGCGCACTGCGCCGAACTCGACGCCGCGCTGGCGCCCTATCTCGACCGCACGATGGAAGAGGTCGACCCCATCGAGCGCGCCGCGCTTCGCATCGCGGCCTACGAACTGCAGCACCGCATCGACGTCCCGTACCGCGTGGTGCTCAACGAAGCGGTTGAATCGGTGAAGCGCTTTGGCTCCGAACACGGCCACACCTACGTCAACGGCGTGCTCGACCATGCCGCCGTCGCGCTGCGCGCCATCGAAGTGCAGGCGTCGCGAAGCAAGTAAAGCGCAGCGGGCGCATGGCGAGCGCTGCCTTGGCTGCTGTGCCTGGCATTGCCGGTTGCATCGGCTACGACCCATCGCACGGCTGACGCGCGCCGAGGCTGTCCGCCACCGCCTCTGGCCTGCGTCGCGAAGCGCGCCTGGCGCTGTGTCACCATAGCGAAGCACTCGCCCGCCGCGGGTCCACAGCACCGCAAACACCGCATGGCCGCACGCACTTCCGAATTCGACCTCATCGCCCGCATCCGCGCCCGCGTCGCCGACCGCGACGACGTGATCGTGGGCATCGGCGACGATGCGGCGCTGCTGTCGGTGCCGTCCGGCAGGCAGTTGGTCGTCGCGATGGATACGCTCAACGTCGGCGTGCATTTCCCGGCCGGGACCGCGCCCGTGGACATCGGCTGGAAGGCGTTGGCGGTGAATCTTTCCGATCTCGCGGCGATGGCGGCGACGCCCGCTTGGTGCACCCTGTCTCTATCGTTGCCGCAATCCGAGGTGGCGTGGCTGGATGGGTTCCTCGACGGTTTCCTCGAACTCGCAGCACGGCACGGCGTGGCCCTGGTCGGCGGCGACACCACCCGCGGGCCGCTGTCAGTCTGCGTGACCGCGCATGGCCTGGTCGAATCGCGCGGCGCACTGCTGCGCAGCGGCGCCTGCGTCGGCGACGACGTGTGGATCACCGGTACGCTCGGCGATGCCGCCGCGGCGCTGCGTCAATGGCAATCCGGCGATTCGATGGTGCCCGCGCTGCGCGCGCGACTCGACCGGCCGACGCCGCGGATCGCTGCGGGGCTCGCGCTCGCCGGCATCGCCCATGCCTGCATCGATGTCTCCGACGGTCTGCTTGCGGACCTCGGTCATGTCTGCCGCGCCAGTCGCGTCGGTGCGGACATCGATGTCGATGCGCTACCGTCGTCCGCCGCGTTGCGCGCGTGGTCCGATGCCGTCGCGCGCCGCGAGCTGCAGGCCACGGGCGGCGACGATTACGAACTGTGTTTCACCGCGCCGAAGACCGCGCGGTTGGCGGTGACCGATGCGCTGAGCGCATGCGATGTGCCGGCGACGCGCATCGGCCGGATCACCGCCGATACCGGCAAGCTCGTGTTGCGCGATGCCGCGGGTGTGGCGTGGTCGCCGCCGCGTGCGGGGTATGTGCATTTCGAGGGCTGATGACAGATCAAACCCGTAGAGCGGCCTTCAGGCCGCTATGCCGATGGCCCTGTCGACATTCAGCGGCCTGAAGGCCGCTCTACGGGGCATGAAACGCGCTTTTTTGCGGTTGCCATGGCAAGCGCGCCGAGGATTCAAACAAGGCTCACGGCGGCAGCAGTTTGCCCGGATTGAGGATGCCGTCGGGATCGAACGCGGCCTTGATCGCGCGCATCGTCGCCAGCGTCGGTGGGTCGATGGCCTGGGTCATGAAGTCGCGCTTCGCCAGACCGATGCCATGTTCGCCAGAGAGCGTGCCGCCGAGCGAGAGCGTCAGCGCGAACACGTCCGCCATCGCCGCCTGCGCGCCTGCGCGCTGCGCGGCATCGGCCGGGTCGTACATCAGATTGACGTGCAGGTTGCCGTTGCCGGCATGGCCGAAGCAGACGATCGGCAACGCGTGCTCGCGCGACAGCGCCCGCACGCCGGCGACGAGCGCGGGAATCCGCGACACCGGCACCACCACGTCTTCGTTGATCTTGCCCGGCGCGAGGTTCCGCAACGCGGGCGACAGCGCCTTGCGCGCCGCCCACAGGCGTTCGCGCGCGGCCTCGTCGGCGGCGGGCTCTACATCTAGACAGCCGTCGCCGCGCGCCGCCGCGGTCAGCGCGTCCAACGCATGCGGCAGCGCGTGCGCGTCGCCGTCGGCTTCGATCATCAGCAGCGCGCCGGTATCTTCCGGAATGTCGGTGCTCCCGCTGTTCGACAGCATGTGTGCGCGCGCCAGCCGCACCGCGTCGCCGTCCATGAATTCGAGCATCGACGGCGCGACCGGCTGCGCCATCAGCCGCGCGACCGCAGCCGCCGCCGAGTCGACATCGCGATAAGTCGCTCGCAACGCGCGGCGCGCGGCCGGCAGCGGTGTGAGGCGCAGCGTCGCTTCCACGATCAGCGCCAGCGTGCCCTCGCTGCCCACCAACAGTCGTTGCATGTCGTAGCCGGTTGCGCCCTTGGTGGTGGCGCTGCCGCAGTGGATTAGTTCGCCGGCGCCGGTCACCGCGGTGAGCGCGAGCACGTTGTCGCGGCTGGCGCCGTATTTCACCGCGCGCGGGCCGCCGGCATTGCAGGCGAGATTGCCGCCGATGCTCGAATAATCGGCGCTGGTTGGGTCCGGCGGCCAGAACAGGCCGTGCGGTTTCAGCGCGCGCTGCAGGTCGCCGTTCAATACGCCGGGTTCGACCACCGCGCAGCGGTCGCCCGGGCGGATGTCGAGGATGCGCTGCATGCGTTCGAACGACACTACTACGCCGCCGGCGGTCGGCACCGCGGCGCCGGTGGTGTTGGTGCCGCGTCCGCGCGCGATCACCGGCACGCGATGCGCGCGACAGGCGCGCACCAGCGCGACCACTTGTTCGCGCGTGCTCGGCAACGCCACCGCATCGGGCATCGCCTGTCGTCGAGAATTGTCGTAGCCGTAGGTCAGCCGTTCGCTGGCGTCGGTACGCCAGCCGTCGCCGAGCAGGGCGGTGAGGGTGCGGACCAGATCGGCGGGCAGGGCGGTCATCGCGCGATTGTAGGCGTCGTGCCTAAGGCCGTCGCCGCCACGCGCGACGTTCGACGACATGCCTGCGGA
>JAYUUH010000471.1:0-3064 GCA_043754745.1 Lysobacter sp. | reverse complement strand
TCGTTCTAGGATTTTCGCATCGGCATGATGTGGATCAGCGCTGCTTCCCGGGATAACGGAAGCGTTGCAGCCGCGCCTGATGTACGCGATCGACCGGGTCAACTCATCCGCGGCCAGGCATTCACGATCTTGCAGAACAGCTCCGCGGTGCGCTCGGTGTCGTACACCGCCGAATGCGCTTCCTCGCCGTTCCACGACAAGCCGGCGGCATGCACCGCGCGGGCGAGCACGGTCTGGCCGTAGGCCACGCCGGCCAGGCTCACGGTGTCGAACACGCTGAACGGGTGGAACGGGTTGCGTTTGTGCTGGGTGCGCGCGACTGCGGCGTTGAGGAAATTCAGGTCGAAGTGCGCATTGTGGCCGACCAGGATCGCACGCTGGCAGTCGTGCTTGCGCACCGCGGCGCGGACGGCGACGAAGACGTGCTCCAGCGCGTTGCGTTCTTCCTTGGCGAGGCGGAACGGGTGATCGAGGACAATGCCGGTGATCTGCAGCGATTTCGGATCGATCTCGGTGCCCGGGGCCGGGATCAGGTGCGCGCTGGCGGTGACGCCTGGCACCAGCAGGCCGTTTTCATCGAGATCGACCGGCTGTACGGCGATTTCGAGCAGGGCATGACGGTTCCAGTCGAAACCGCCGGTCTCGACGTCGACCACGACCGGCAGGTAGCCGCGGAAACGTTCCGACATCTTCTTGTAGTGCACGGGGGCTGCAGTGACATCGCTCATGCCCGAAAGCGTAACAGATGGCCCTGTAGGGAAGGTCCGAGCGTGGATGCTGCGAACGGATCCCGCTGCGCGGCGTCAGTCCCGCCGGGTGCCGAGGATGGTGCCTTCCCCGCGCATGTGCGCGAGCATGGCCGTGCCCTCGCGGGCGAATGCTTCTGCATTTGCGGCGCCGGCTTCCGCGGCCAGTGCGCGCAATTGTTGGAGGCCGTTGAGTCCGGGTTCCGCATCCAACCGCTGCAGCAGGCGGAACGACAGCGGCGTCAGTGCATGGAAGCTCACGTTGCCCTCGGCTTCGCGGCGCAGCATCAGCAGGGTCGGCGCCTCGGGCGGCGCATCCGGCCGGTAGTCCGGGCCGATCCGGTGCACCGGCCAGATGTAGGCCAGCGGCCATGCCAGCGGCGACACCAGCGGGCGGCCGTCGAGCAGGTCGCCGTCGGGGTCGTGCGCGGTTTCGTCGTTGCGCGCCTCGCTGATCTGCAGCGCCAGCTCGACCCATTCGTAGTGCGCCAACTCCTGCAGCCACGGCGGATCGTCGCGGCCGGCATCGGTAGCGGCGCGGGTTTCCAGATAACGCAGGAATTCGCGCGCCAGTTCGGTGAACAGCGGCGTCTGGCAGCCGTGGTCGCGATAGAAGGTTCGGATCAGCGCGCTCCAGCCGGCGTCGCCGTAGATCCGGCGCAGTACCGGGAAATTGCCGGCGAGCATGCCTTCGATATTGTTGAAGAACAAGTCGCGGTAGATCTTCAGCCGGCGATCTTCGATGCCGGGCGGCGGCGGCACGCAGTCCGGGTCGCGAATGTGCGCAGCCAATGCATCCTGCTGCGCGGCGAGAGTGTGGTTCACGTCAGGCGGCGCGGCGCTGGTCATGCGCGGGCGCTCCGGCGATGCGGCGGCGGACCTGGCCGAGTTCGTCCAGCAGGTCCTCGAACGGCGGCAGGTTGAAGTCGCGCTCCAGCAGGGTCGGCCGCGGGCCGAACAGCCGGTAGGCCTCCTCCAGCAGCGCCCAGACCTGCGCGTTAACCGCGCTGCCGTGGGTGTCGATCTTGAGATCTTCGGCCTCGTCGTAATGACCGGCGACGTGGAGGTAGGCCACGCGCTCGCCGGGCAGGGCGGCGAGGAATGCCGAGGGGTCGTAGCGATGGTTGGTAGCGTTGACGATGATGTTGTTCACGTCGAGCAGCATCAGGCAGTCCGCTTCGGCGAGCACGGCGTTGATGAAGTCAATTTCGGGCATCCGTTGGAACGGGGCGGCGTAATACGAGATGTTCTCGACCGCGATGCGCTGGCCAAGGATGTCCTGGGTGCGGCGGATGCGCGCGGCGACGTGGTGCGCCGACGCTTCGCTGAAGGGCAGCGGCAGTAGATCGTAGAGCTGGCCGCGGCTGTCGCCGCAGGCGCTGAGGTGTTCGCTGTAGAGCGGGCAGCGGTGCGTTTCCATGAACTTGCGCACCTTGAACAGGAAGGTCTCGTCCAACGGCGCGGGGCCGCCGACCGACAGCGACAGGCCGTGGCAGACCACCGGATAGCGTGATGCGAGTTCGGCGAACCCGTCGGCCAGCGCGCCGCCGACGCCGATCCAGTTCTCCGGAGCGGTTTCGAGGAAATCGAAGCTGCCCGTGGCCGCCTTGCGCATCGCGGGCATCAGCGGACGGCGCAGGCCGAGACCTGCTGCGTGCGGTGGAAGCGTGGAGGGCACGGTCATGGGCGTTCGGAACCGGATCGGCTGCTGGGATCGCCAAAACGAACCGGGCGGCCGCAGTGCGACCGCCCGGAGCAGAGCGTCGGTGTTCCCGGGGAAACGTCGACGCGCAGACGCATTACATCGCGCCGCCGCACTTGCCCTCGCCGCACTTGCCTTCGGCGGCTTTCTTTTCGGCCGGGGCGACGGCAGGCTTGGCGTCGCCGCCGCACTTGCCTTCACCGCACTTGCCTTCGGTGGGCTTCTTGTCGCCGCCGCACTTGCCTTCGGCGGCCTTATCGCCACCGCACTTGCCTTCGCCGCATTTGCCCTCGTGGGCGGCCTTCATTTCGTCTGCGCTGATGAAACCGTCCTTGTTCTTGTCGTGCGCGGTGAACTTCTTGTCATGGGCGGCGGCGAACTCGGCGCGGGACAGCTTGCCGTCCTTGTTGGTATCCATATTGGCCATACCGCACTTGCCTTCGCCGCATTTGCCTTCAGCGGCTTTATCGCCACCGCATTTGCCCTCGGCGGCTTTTTCGCCGGCGGCGGCATCGGCGCCGAGCAGGTAACCCTGGACAAGGTGGGTCGACGCGAACGCCGAACCGGACAACAGCAGGCCGCCGGCGAGGGCGGCGGAGACGGCGATCGCGACGGG
>JAYUUH010000470.1:0-3066 GCA_043754745.1 Lysobacter sp. | reverse complement strand
TGTCGGCGCTCGCCGACACCGACCCGGCAGGCGCGTGCCCCGCGACCGATTTCGGCGGTTTTCTGAAGATATTCGCGGCCGATCCGCTGGTGCGTGCGCGTTATACCGCGCCACTGGTGCGGGTGGCGCAGATCATCGATCGCGGCGATGCCGGCGACCAGCCCCAGGAGACGTTCGTGACGGCCGCGAACTACAGCGGTTTCGCGCTAAGTCATCGCGATGGCGCCTGGTATCCGTCGGCAGAAGAAGGCGCTACATCCTTGGGCGCCATTGATGTCCGCATCACTGCCGAAGCCGGCGACGCCTACTACGTGAACGTCTCAGGCAGCGTCGAAGGCGTCTCGTATCGTTTCGAGCGTAACGAGAACTGCTGGCGCTTGGCCGCCGATCCAGATGCAGCGTACTGACCCAGCTTTTTTCCGCGCGCTGATCTACAAGGCGCGATCTTCCAAGGAGAGAAACCGATATGAGCAACGACCGCATCGTCATCCGCGAACCCCGCTTGGACCTGGGCACCAATCGTGAAGTCCCGACCAATCTTACCGGCGAACAAGCCTACGATTGGCTGGCGATTCATCATCCGAAGACGAACGCCGCTGCGGTGCAGAGCGGAAACGCAGCGGCGGTCGACCGCCCGGCCGCAGTGGTGGACGGCGAACTCGAAGCGGTGCGCACGCGCGGCGATCGCAACGGCATTCCGCTTGTGATGAAGGATCTCATCCTGGAAACGCCCAATGGCAACAAGTCGGTGATGGTGCCCAGCCCGGTCGCGGGTTATGCGGAATTCCGTAACGACGGGACCAACGCGATCAGTCTGTGGAGCAAGCCCATCGGCTCGCCCGACAACGAATTGGTCGGACAGGTGCTGCATGGCGCGCGCAACAGCTCTCCCTTCAAGCCCGGCGACTTCGTGCCGTACGGCGCGCCGCTGGTGCGTCAATCCGATGTGGGCAGCCCCGGCGCGGTGCATGCCCACATCGAAGTGGAACCGGCGCAGTTCAAGAAGTACCTCGGCGACATCCTCAGCGAGCGCATCAACACCCAGCGCCGGCCGGACGGCACCGGCCAGACCGATCCGTCGCGTCCGGTCGATCCCATGGCCGATGGCGTACTGAAGCACGGTGAACGCGGCGAGTCTGTGACCAAACTCCAGGCGGCACTGAACAATGCGGGCATCCGCGATGCGCAGGGTAATCCGTTGCCGACGACGGGTTACTACGGCGATCAGACCCAAGCTGCGGTACGCAAATATCAGGAACAGAAAGGGCTGGAGCCTGACGGCAAGGCGGGCAACGACACCCTGACTGCGCTGGGTCTGAAGCAGTCGCAGCAGACGCCGGCACAACCGGCGCCGACACAACCAGTTCCAACACAGCCCGCTCCAACCCAACCGGCGCCGACTCAGCAAGCGCCGAAGCCGGCGCAGAATCTGCCCGCCGATGTGCAGAGCGCGAAAACCAATATCGAATCCTGGCACCTGGGCCAGACCTCGGCGCAGTTCGAGACCGGCAACCGTGGTCCGGGCTTCATCTCCACCGGCAAGGGCGATCTGGGCGGCAAGTCCTATGGCCTGTACCAGCTGTCGTCGACGCAGGGCAGCCTGGCCGAGTACGTGGGCCAGTCGACCAAATACGGCGCCGAGTTCAAGGGGCTGGCGCCTGCGTCCGCGGCTTTCGATGCCAAGTGGAAGGAGGTCGCGGCGCGCGACCCGCAGGGTTTTTCCACCGACCAGCACACCTTCATCAAGAAGGAATTCTTCGACGTCCAGAACGAAACGCTGAAGGGCCGCGGCGTCGATCTCAGCGACCGCGGTCGAGCGGTGCAGGACATGCTGTGGAGCACTTCGGTGCAGTACCGCAACCTGACGCCGAACGTCGTAGCCAATGGCTTGAAGGACAAGTTCGGCGAGGGCTACCAGTTGTCCAAGTTGAGCGATGAGCAGATCGTCGGCGCGGTGCAGGATTACAAGCTCAAGAGGAACGACAGTCTGTTCAGCGGTTCGCCCGATCTGTGGCCCGGCCTGCGCGACCGCGCGAAGAATGAGAAGACCGAGCTGACCGAGCTGGCTCGCGACGAGCAGACCCTCAAGAAAGCCGGCGTGAGCGTGCCAATCGACCTCGACAAGGGCCCCGCGCCGAACGCCGCCGGCGGACGCAAGACCGATCCGATGGCCGACGGCGTGCTGAAGAAGGGCGAAGATGGCCCCGCGGTGGAACGCCTGCAGGAAGCGCTGAACAAAGCGGGCATTCGCGATGCCGAAGGCAAGCCGTTGCCGACCACTGGCTATTTCGGCGACAAGACCGAAGCTGCGGTGATCAAGTACCAGCAACAGAAGGGACTGGAAGACGATGGCAAGGCCGGCAACGATACGCTGACCGCGCTGGGTCTTAAGTCGCCGCCGCAGCAGCCGACCACGCGCAATGTGGATCCCGTCCAGCCGTCCTCGCAGGAGCAGCCTGCCCAGCAGCAGCCGACGCAGCCGACGCAGCAGGAACCCGCTCAGCAGCAGCCCACTCAGCAGCAGCCCACTCAGCAGCAACCCACTCAGCAGCAACCGGCCCAACAGCAACCCGCGCAGCAACCGCCGACCGTACCGGTGGACCAGACCACGCCCATCCAGGCGCAACCGCAGCCGACGCAGCAGGACAAGCCACTGATGTCGAATCCGAACCATCCGGATCACCGTCTTTACCAGCAGGCGCTGTCGAACCTGGAGCAATTGGGCCCGAGCGGCGGCTTCAAGTCGCGCGAGGACATGGACAAGGCGGCGGCCGCGGTGGCGGCGGACGCGAAGGCGACGGGCCTGAAGGATATCGACCACATCAGCAAGACGAGCGCGCCGAACGGGCAGACGTATCTGGTGGCGGTGCAGGGCGACCCGACGAGTCCGGCGTCGAAAAGTTCGTACATCGACTACACCCAGGCCACGGGCCAGTCGATGGAGCAGAGCACGAGGATGTCCGAGGCGACACGGCAGGCGCAGGAAACCCCCAGGCAGGCCGACCCGGCCCAGCAGCAGGAGCGTTCAACGTCGCGCGGGCCTGCGGTCGCCTGATCCGCGGCAAG